>NZ_JBXWQJ010000006.1:0-269679 GCF_059612325.1 Ruegeria sp. CDSA021 | reverse complement strand
CTTGGCAGTTACGATGAGCCAGAAACCCTCTCTTATCAAATCGACCTAAACTGTCCCATGGGCGCTGACGTCAGACAAGATTGCCGCGTCGACCCGGCGCGCTTCTGGGTTTAAAATCGGAACTCTGCTAAGTCCCCAAGAGCAGCGCAACAAAGGAGCACATCATGGAGATTCACCGCGCCGGGGACCGGCCCTCTCAATTTCCCGGCAATGAGTATTTCACCGGTATGGTCCGCTTTGATCCCGTTGTGACAGGGAATGATCCCTCGCCGGTCAAGATCCTTACGGTGACTTTTGAGCCCGGCGCACGGACAGCTTGGCACACGCACCCTGCCGGTCAAACGCTGTATGTTTTGTCGGGCTTGGGCCTGGCTGGATCTGAAGGGCAGCCAGTGCAGGTGTTGCGCCCTGGCGATACGTTGTGGTTCGCGCCAGGAGAGCGGCATTGGCACGGCGCGTCGCCAGACTGCGCGATGACCCATCTGGCTGTGCAGACGTCCGTCGAGGGCAAGACTGCAGATTGGATGGAGCATGTCTCAGACGAGGATTACAGCGCAGCGCGCGCAGAGTGAAGCGCATGCGCCTTAACGAGCAAGACGCAGCGGAGTGACTCCTCTAGAGCCTTTCCTGACCCATTCTACGCCCATTTAAAGGAGGTAACGGATCTTTCGCCTCCGGAGCGCGGCCTTCGTTTGGCCCCTGAAAGGCCCTTACAGCGTGTTTTCACTTTTCTGGATTTCTGGCCGCCTCAGCCACCCATTTACCCTGCAAAATCCCATCGCTGCAAAACGTCTCTCGCCCGTGCCATTTTCTGCGCGTTGGCCACAACGTCATGCGCTCCGTCGCGCACCTCTTCATCGAGCAGAAAAGGCTCCTCGTACCCACATGCATTACAGGCAGCTTTCTCACCTGTAATCACCGTATCCTGCGATCCGCATTCTGGGCATCGTGCCTGGACGTCATCGTTGAACATATCGCGACCTCTCCTTTGTTTACCGATTGCCAGAACCGGGTCCGCCCGCCAACATCGCTGATTGGCGCATCCGCTTGAACTCGTCTGGGGTGACGGTCCCGCTGCTGACATCGATATCTTTTGGGATGCGCGCTCTCTTGTGTCCGATCGCGCGAACGCTGCCCCTTGTGATCTCCAGACAGGTTGACTCGTAACATGTAAGCCCGCTTGTGTTGATTTGGATGGAAGTCTGACCGTTCGCATCAGTTACCAACGGAGCCTGGGGCGGTGGGCTGCAGGCTGAAACCAGCAATGCGAACCCAAAATAAATCCATTTGTTCATACGAAATTCCCTTTTTCTCTAAAATAGGCTGGCAGCTGTTCAGTCAATTGTGTCGGGTGTCAGCTTCGAGCGCATCGAAGACGCTCTCGAAATATCATCGCATGATCGCATCGAGTCCAAAGCGGACCAGCACCAAAACCAGTAATGTTCTCGCACGGACGAAAATCTCAAACGTCGGTCAATTTTACCATAGTAGCAGGCTTGCTTTTTGCGCCTCGAAACCTTTTGGCGTCGGAAAAAGCGAGCGCATCCTGGCAACAAGTTCGATCTCACCATCCAGCATCTTTCGGACAGTGTTCAACCAGTAATTGAAGGTTTCAGATTCCCAATGATCTTGGACCGCGGCTTCGTTTCTGAACACTTCGTAGAAATAGAAACGATTTGGGTTTGTCTCATCCACCATAATATGAAACTGGAAAACTTCGGGTTCTTCACTGACAACATTTTGCGCTTGGAAGATGCTAGCGTCCAAAAAGGGCTGCCGATACTCAGGTTTTACGTTGATCACGAAGAACCCACCAAACATTGCATCGTCCATATTTGTCTCCCTCATTGACCTAAAAGCGGCGAAGGTCGCAAATCACACCTGTCCTGCTGGATGGCGTTAACCTACAGCAATGCGATACCCATGAACCTAAGCGGGTACCCTTTCTTTATCTGCTTCACCCCATCCTAGCGCGCGTGCAAGTTCGTGTGACATTGTCGTAAGTGTATGACCAATCTTTTCTCGCTTCGAAGGTGTAAACACCCGAAGAGACGCCGTAGCGCCGATTGAAAGCGTCGCACCAACACCTGTCTTAGTCAGCGTTGTTGCGACAGAACTGATCCCGCGCTCGAGCTCTTCAACACATACGGCATACCCTTTGGCTCGAATGACATCGAGTTCCGCGGCCAGATCCTTAGGGTCTGTAATCGTGCGATCTGTGTACCGCTTAAGCTGCCCATCCAATCGGTCTTGAGACAGCAGCTCAGGCGACACGGCGGCGATTGCCTTGGCGCAAGAGCACGCGTGCATTGGTCGTTTTCCCATACCTGGATGAAGAAAAGACACGCCCGTCTGCGGTGTCTCCACATGAATAATCTCAACCCAATGGCCCCGTAGCCGAGACAAGAAAAACGCAGCGCCATAGTCATTCGCAGCGCCAGAGAGGACAGGCGCAATCACCTGCAAAAGAGCGGGATCAGAGTGATCGCTCAACGTGATACGCTTTAGCCTAATCCCAATCGCGAACTCACCGCGGGTTGGTGATTCAAGTAGGCCGGACAAAACAAGGTCTTGAACCAGCCTGTAGGTCGTCGGTTTAGGTATATCGGACTGGGCACAGATATCCGCTACGGACGCACGTCCTTTTTGACCCACGATTTCCAAAATCAGCGCTAATCGTTCGAGATGCATTTTTCTCACTTTATGGTAACTAAGTTTTCGATATACGATACAATTTAGGGAATCAAGGGAGGAGCACACGATGGATGGACAATGCTGTGGACCGGGCTTCAAAAGTCCGCAAGAAGCCATCAAAGCCGCCCGAGAAAAGCTACTCTACACGATCGCCATCTACACCGGGACAGGGATCCAGAAACCTGATTACCTTGCTACAGTGGATGTAGACCCTGACAGCCCGACCTATTCTCAGGTAATCAATAGGCTGGAAATGCCGGGGATTGGGGACGAGCTTCACCACATGGGGTGGAACGCCTGTTCGTCCTGTCACGACGACGGCTCGATGTCCCGCAAATACCTGATCCTGCCAGGCGTACGCTCTAACAACCTTCACATCGTTGATACAGCCACTGACCCGCTTGCGCCGCGGTTGCATAAGGTCATCGACGGGGCCGAGATCAAGGCCAAGGCAGATTTATCGGGCCCGCATACGGTGCATTGTTTGGGCTCGGAAATCATCATTTCCTTCCTTGGAAATGCCAAGGGTGAAGCTCCTGGAGGCTATCTGCATCTCGACAAAGAGTTCAACATCGTCGGTCGCTGGGAAACCTCGATGGGCGATATAAAGTTTGGCTACGATTTCTGGTACCAACCGCGCCACAACGTGATGGTCAGTTCCGAATGGGCTGCGCCCAATACCTTCATGCCGGGCTTCGATCTGGAAGAAGTGGGTCATCTGAAATATGGGCGGGAGCTGCATTTTTGGGATTTCGAAAAGCGCGAACCGGTCGAAAGCTTCTATTTAGGTGAAGACGGGCTGTTGCCACTGGAAGTCAAGTTCCACCATGACCCCGACAGCACGCATGGGTTCTGTGGCGCAGCTCTTTCGACCAATGTGATCCATTGGTGGCAAGACGATGCTAATAAGTGGCGGTGGGAAAAGATCATCGACGTGGAAAACGAGATGCACCCCGAATGGCCGATCCCGTTGCCGGGGGTTATGTCGGCGATCCTGATTTCGATGGACGACAAATACTTGTACCTGAACAATTGGCTGCATGGAGATATGCGCCAGTATGACATCACCGACCCGCATAATCCCAAGCTGACCGGCCAAGTGTTTATGGGGGGTCTTTTGGGTAAAGCTCCGATCGTTAACGGGGTCGAGGTCGCGGGTGGTCCGCAAATGTTCCAGCTCTCCCTCGACGGACGAAGGCTTTATGTCACGACCTCGCTGTTCTCGACTTGGGATAACCAGTTCTATCCCGAGATCCGCGAAAAGGGCGGGGTTATCGTGATGATCGATTGCGACCCTGAAAACGGTGGTATGAAGATCAACGAGGATTTCATTGTGGACTTTGGCAAAGAACCGAATGGTCCATCGCGCTGTCACGAGAGCCGGTATCCGGGCGGTGATTGCACAAGCGACATCTGGCTATGACTATGTATACCGTGACGATCGCGAACAGAGATGGCGCGCAATACTGTGTGGATGCGCGGCGCCCACTTCTGGAAACGCTGAGAGAACAGGGCGTCGACTTGCCTTTTGGGTGCAAGTATGGCGGCTGCATTACCTGCGCGGCAAAACTAAAGACTGGCGCGATCGATCAACGCCGACAGGTTGCGCTGAATAATCGGCAAATCGCGAACGGCTATGTGATCCTTTGCGTGGCACGTCCGACATCCGACATCACGCTTGAGATCGGGGTCGAGAGCCATGGCAAGCTGTACCGCAATCCGTTTCTCGACCCTCTCAAACCCCACGAACTCAAGGCTGACATTGCGACGCCGAAGGAAGGTTAACCGATGCCCGAAGCAGATATCGACCACATCTACGATTACGACCCCAAGTACCTCGCCGACATCCTGCAGTCGGTTAAATCAATTGCAATGGTGGGGGCTAGCGCGGACAAAACGAAATTCAGCTATGGCGTTCTGCGACAGCTGAGTGAAATCGGCTATGATATTCTACCGGTGAATCCTAACCCGAATGTTTCGGAAATTAGAGGGCTCAAAGTCTACCACTCACTGGAAGAGATCGACAAACATGTTGATATGGTAGACGTTTTCCGCCCGAAGGAAGAGTTATATGCCTTTGCCGAGAAGGCTATCGCAATCGGGGCAAAAGTTCTTTGGGGTCAAATCGGTGTGTACGACGACAAAGCAGCGCAACTCGCAGAAGCGGCGGGCCTTAAAGTCGTGATGAACCGATGCCCCAAGATTGAACTCTTCCGCCCTTTTTGGAAACCGCGCCTGGACCTAAAGATATGATGGGAATTCGATTGGTAGCGGCCTCCTCAGCATCCAATGAGGGTGCCAATTGAGATATTGAGCTTACGGAAGAGAAGACAAGTAATCCTGTCACTCTACACAACCGCCTAGTCTAAAACCAAAAATGACCGATTTGTTTGGAGAACCAAAGGCCGCTTTGTCCGCAACTCTGCCGTTCAGCAGAATTCAGCGAAAGTCAGCTGCCGTTTAATACAGACCTTCAGGCGAAATTCCTCGGAATGACTACCAACAATGACCGCTATCCGCTCCCAAACCGTCATCTGAATGAAAAACTCAGATGACTTCCTTGAGCCCGAAGCGGCCAAAGAGCTGAGCCGTGCGTTAATGGCAAGTCGGGCGGGTCAATGTTGGGCGATGCTCGGATCTAGCTGGTTAGAAAAACGAAGAGAGCCATTGATCCAGATCGCGTGCCACCGCATCTTTGTAGGGAACCAGTGAACCGAACGCACAGAGCATAGGACATAAATTGAAGGGAGATTGGACCGAAAGCTTTCTTGGCATGAGAAATCTACCTCGGCGGGTCAGGGATAAGCTTCTACATGAAGCACGCGTGGTTACATACAAGCAGGGTCAGCAAGTTTTTGGACCCGACAACATCCCGGACAGTCTGATGTTTTTGTATGCCGGCCGCATACGCGTTTCTCAAAGTTCTGATGCCGGGCGAGAAATCGTGCTGTATCGCGTTGAAGCTGGAGAGAGCTGCGTGCTGACCACCGCCTGCATGCTGTCCGAGGAAGCTTATAATGCTGAGGGAATTGCCGAGACCGACGTTACGGCTATCACATTACCTAAAACTTCATTTGATAGGCTGGCTGCTGAAGAAGACAGTTTTCGCGGTTTCGTTTTCTCGGCTTATTCTCGTCGGTTGATTGATCTTTTGCGCGTGGTCGACGATGTCGCCTTTGGCAGAATGGATGTTCGACTGGCAGAGCGCCTTTTGGCGCTAGGAGAAGGCCATTCCGAAGTCCAGGCGACGCATCAGGCTTTAGCAAACGAGTTAGGGACAGCGCGTGAGGTCGTTTCACGCATACTGAATGATTTTCAAAAGCGAGGACTTATCCTTCAGACGAGGGGGCGGATCACCCTCCAGAACAAACCTCAATTGGAGCGTTTGGCGAACAGCGCATGAATTCTTTGCGTTAAGTGACATTGTCACTGAAAAGTAAGGTGCCGGCCGGTAATCAGGTTGCAACATGAACAACCGGAGACGCCTGATGGAAACCGCGTTTACGCCGATCGCCTCATTTGGAGGGGGGCTCGCAATTGGACTTGGATCCGTGCTTTTGATGCTCGGACTGGGACGGATCATGGGTGCAACGGGCATATTGTCTGGCTTGGCATTCCCAGAAAACCGCGAGGAATTCGCCTGGCGAACAGCCTTGGTTGTGGGAATGATGCTCGCACCTGGCCTGATCTATGCTGCGACCGGTGCAATGCCTGAACTTACGGTACCTGTCAGCCCGATTATGATCGTGATCGGCGGTGTGATCGTCGGTCTGGGCGCCAGTCTCGGATCTGGCTGCACGTCAGGGCATGGTGTTTGCGGACTATCTCGGCTGTCTGTTCGCTCTTTGGTGGCAGTGCCGACCTTCATGGTCACAGCTGCAATCACAGTCTTCCTGATCCGTCACTTCTTTGGAGTATAAAGCAATGAAACTTGTTTTTGCTTTGTTTACTGGCCTGATCTTTGGCGTTGGTATCGCTGTTTCGGGCATGATGGATCCGGCCAAAGTTTTGAATTTCTTCGATATTGCCGGGACGTGGGATCCTAGCCTCGCCTTTGTTATGGGTGGTGCGCTCCTGGTCACGTTCTTCGGCTACAGACTTGCCTGGCGGCAAACAACGCCGCTCTTTGGTGGGCGTTTTCAGATCCCAAACGCGACGGCCGTAGACAAGCGATTGGTTGGTGGCTCGGCTCTCTTCGGCATCGGTTGGGGAATTGCAGGCTTCTGCCCCGGCGCTGCGATACCGGCACTTGGTACCGGGCGTTGGGAAGTTGTTCTCTTTCTGGTTGCCGTTCTTGCCGGGTTTGTACTGCGCAGGCTCCTTTTCGCGCGTCCTGTTCAGTCGGAGGCGTAGCCACCGATTTCCCTGAACCTCCCTGGAGTACAATCAGATGACGTATCCCGTGAACATGAACATCAAGCCGGACGTTCAGGCCTTCTTCGATGAGGCGACGAACACCATCAGCTATATTGTGAAGGATCCCACCTCGAACTCATGTGCCATTGTCGATAGCGTAATGGACATTGACTACGCGGCGGGGCGCATCACTCACGATCACGCAGACGAGCTCGTCCACCAGATTGTAAGCCAAGATCTGAATTTGGAATGGATCATTGAGACCCATGTTCACGCCGATCATTTGAGTGCAGCGCCGTATATCCATGAAAAGCTTGGGGGAAAAATCGGCATTGGTTCAAAAATCATGATCGTGCAGGACACGTTTGGGAAGGTCTTCAATGAAGGTACCGAGTTCCAGCGTGATGGCAGCCAGTTCGATCAGCTTTTCGAAGACGGCGATACGTACACGGTTGGCAATATGCAGGTGTTCACAATGTATACCCCCGGCCATACGCCGGCTTGCATGGTACATGTCGCAGGAGATGCGGCCTTTGTGGGCGATACTTTGTTCATGCCGGATGGGGGATCAGCGCGCGCAGATTTTCCCGGCGGCGATGCAGCAACGCTTTACGATAGCATTCAAAGAGTCCTGAGCTTGCCGGACGAAACACGACTTTTCATGTGTCATGACTACGGACCAAACGGGCGGGAAATCGCCTGGGAAACAACTGTCGGCAATGAGAAAGCCCACAATATCCACGTTGGTGGTGGCAAATCAAAAGAAGAGTTTGTCAAGTTCCGCATAGAACCAGATGCTCAGCTGGCAATGCCGAAGCTGATCATCCCATCACTTCAAGTAAATATGCGCGCGGGTGAGGTGCCAACGGACGTGGACGGCAACCCCATGCTCAAGGTTCCGGTCAACAAACTCTGATTTTGAAAGGATGAGAGCGATGGAAATCACCCAAATTTCCCACGACTTCAGTACTTGCGGTCAATTGGAGACCGATGACTTGGCGGAAGTCAAAACGCTTGGATTTCGCTCGCTAATCTGTGTGCGTCCTGACGGCGAACAAAAGGAGCAGCCTACTTTTGGCCAGATCCAAGAATGCGCCAAGGCGCAAGGTCTGCAAGCTCGCTATGTGCCGGTTAAACCCTCCGGCGCAACAGAAGCGAACCACATTGCATTTTCTGAGGCGTTGGCAGAACTGTCCGAGCCTGTCCTTGGCTACTGCCGAAGCGGTCAGCGCGCTGCAATGCTGTGGCACGCACGACGAGACACTGCGGCGTAGCGGGAGGTAAAGATGCGGACGGCGCAATATCTGCCGGTTCTGAGTTGGGCTCGCAGCTATGGACGGGCAGAGCTTTCTAACGATCTGATGGCGGCGGTGATCGTCACCATCATGCTGATACCCCAATCCTTGGCCTACGCGCTCCTGGCTGGATTGCCTCCAGAAGCGGGGCTGTATGCATCCATCGCGCCAATTCTTCTTTACGCAATATTTGGAACAAGTCGCGCCTTAGCGGTTGGCCCGGTTGCCGTTGTCTCACTATTAACAGCGTCGGCGGTCGGTCAGGTTGCTGAACAAGGCACGGCAGGTTACGCGGTTGCGGCACTGACCCTCGCATTTATTTCTGGCGGTTTCCTGTTGCTTTTGGGGTTCTTTCGGCTAGGCTTCTTTGCTAATTTTTTGAGCCACCCGGTAATTGCCGGGTTTATCACAGCATCTGGGATCTTGATCGCCGCCAGCCAACTCAAGCACATTTTGGGTGTGAATGCGCACGGACATACATTGCTCGAGATCGTCGCATCGATTGCAGCGCACTTGCACGAGGTGAATTGGGTTACGCTCGTTATCGGCCTCAGTGCGACGGCCTTCCTTTTTTGGGCCCGCCGATGGTTAAAACCCGGATTATTGAGGTTGGGTGCTCCGGCGGCGCTTGCCGATATTCTAACGAAGGCGGGACCTGTTGCCGCCGTAGTTGCCACTACGGTTACGGTTTGGGCACTAGATCTTGTCGAAATGGGTGTGAAAATCGTTGGGGAAGTCCCGCGAAGCCTGCCGCCGCTTACATTGCCAGTCTTTGCGCCCGACTTGCTTGCAGCGCTGTTGGTTCCGGCGGTCCTGATTTCAGTGATTGGCTTTGTCGAATCCGTCTCAGTCGCGCAAACTTTGGCAGCCAAGAAACGTCAACGGATTGATCCGGACCAGGAACTCATTGGACTGGGTGCAGCCAACATAGGCGCAGCGTTCACCGGAGGCTACCCGGTCACGGGGGGATTTGCGCGATCAGTCGTCAATTTCGATGCTGGCGCTGAAACTCCTGCTGCTGGCGCCTATACTGCGCTTGGCCTCGCGATCGCCGCCTTGGCGTTGACACCATTGGTGTACTTTCTCCCAAACGCTACGTTGGCCGCCACAATCATTGTGGCGGTTCTGAGCCTCGTGGATTTTTCGATAGTACGTAGAACATGGGACTATTCCCGTGCGGACTTCATCGCAGTATCTGCAACGGTTTTGTTGACGCTGGGCCTAGGTGTTGAAGTCGGCGTCGCGTCCGGAGTGGCGATTTCAGTTCTTCTGCATCTATACAAGACGTCTCGACCGCATGTAGCAGAAGTGGGCCGCGTGCCTGGGACAGAGCACTTTCGAAATGTCCAGCGCCACGATGTCGAAACCGCACCTGCGGTGTTGACGCTGCGCATCGACGAAAGCCTTTACTTTGTAAACGCCGGCTTTCTGGAAGAACTGATCTTCAGTCGCCTTGCCGAGCGGACGAAGGTCAAACATGTTGTTTTGATGTTCTCCGCCGTTAACGAAGTGGACTACTCAGCGCTGGAAACTCTCGAGGCGATCAATCACCGCCTCAAAGAGCTTGGTGTTGGCCTACATCTGTCCGAAGTTAAGGGGCCTGTCATGGACAGACTCAAACGGTCTCATCTTGTCGACAGTCTGAACGGCAGGGTTTTCTTGTCCCAGAACGATGCGTGGACAACGCTCATTGCAGAAGCGTGCGAGTGACTAAGATCAGCTTGGTTTGTGAACGTGATCAGAACGAGCGCTTTGGTCCGCATAGCGAACGTATGAGCGTATTTGATTAATGAACGCCTCGTTCCCATATGTGCCATCAAAGGCAATCGCTTTCTGAATAAAAGAGAACCGCCGAAACGGTCCTTCACTCGTGAATTCTCGTTTGAACTGTGACCTCAACGCTCAGTTATGAAGGACAGCCCAGACACGAGTTGTTTCAAGCCAAGCGCCGCACCGGCGAAGATGGCAGCGAATGTTACAGGCGCGCTGTAGGCCAATAATGAAAAGGCAGATATACCTTGTCCGACGCTGCAACCGACCGCGATGATCGCGCCGGGCCCCATAATCGCCGCGCCGAGCATTTGACGCTTTAGTTCACGTGGATCCTCGCATGCTTCCCATCGGAAATGACCTTTGGACCAGGACCCCAAAAATGCGCCAATGAGAACGCCGGAGACTGATCCGACCGCAAAGGACAAAGTGTTTCCAGATGCTGTCATGAGGTAGAATACTGTGTCGCCAAGGGGTGCAGCGAAGGTGTGAGTTTGCACCGGCTCACCGTCGAAACCGTGCGTCGCAACCCAATTCGTGCCAAGCCAGCCTGAAATAATCGCCAGTCCAACTACAGATCCCCAGAACACTTGTGCAGGATTGCGGCGGAAGCGCTGGTTCGCCAATGCGAAAATCACTAAGGCAACGCCGATAACGGAGCCAATGAGCCAAGCTGGGATAGAGGTTAGCTGTTCAGCAAGGAAGCTAATGCTTTGGGGACCCTTGAGATCCATCTCTACTGGAAAGACCCATACCCGCAGATATGCCAAGGGCCCGGACATCACGACGTAAGCAGAAAGACCCATGATTAAAACGATGACGAATGATCGAAGGTCGCCACCTCCCAGCCGTGCCAGTGCGCCATAGCCGCAGTTTCCACTGATGGCCATTCCGTAACCGAACATTAGGCCCCCCACGATCGAACCGAGCGGGTTCCAGGTCAGCGCAAGATATCTTGTTCCGACAGGATCAAGCCAACCCAACGCTATAGCTGTGTGGCTGCCGACAATCGCAACACCGATCGCAATTGCCCACATGCGCAGCCGCCGATCATCATCTGCGTAGAGGTAGTCTTCGATTGCACCTAACGTGCAAAAACGGCCAATGCGTGCGGCCAAGCCCAACACAATGCCACCGATCAAACCGATCAGGGCGACGGTGTTGGCGTCTCCCAATGCTTCAAACATTGCCAGTCTCCTCCCAAAGCTGGCGGGTAATATTGGCGGATTCTACTTCTCCCTGCAGAACAGATCGTAAACGACTTCCAGGATTTGCGTCGATCGATCATCAGCCAATCTGTAGTAGATCGTTTTCCCCTCGCGTCTTGTTTTCACCAAGCCCTCGAAGCGCAAGCGGGATAGTTGTTGAGATACCGCGGCTTGACGTGCTGAGAGCATTTCTTCCATCTGGGTGACCGATTTTTCCCCTGACGACAGATAACACAAAATCATCAGGCGCCCCTCATGGCTGATTGCCTTGAGGAAATTTGACGCTGTCTGAGCATTCTCCATCATTCTGTCCATGTCTTCGGCGCACATGTCCTTGGAGAACACAGGCAGTTTCGAAGATTTGTCCAACAAGATCGCCTCGCTTTCATAGCTTCACGCATTCATAACAGTTTATGTAATGCGCCACAGTTTATCCAGAGGTCTCAATCGGTACCCCCGCGTCACGCAGCAAAACGCCCAGCAACCCCCAGAAAAAATCTTCGCCGGGATAACCTTCGATCCGGCCGACCTCTTGGCCATCGTCCAGCAGAACAAAGGTTGGCGTGTAGTGGAGAGGCCGCTCCAATGCGATGCCATCAGGTATAGCTGCGTGGATATCGACACGCTGAAGTGGAGCGGCATGTCCTTCTGGTGTCTTGGAGTAGATCTCCGAGATTTCGGCATCCCAACGTGCGCACCACATACACCCATCTTCTTCGGCCATCAGAAGCGTCATTTCTGCCCGTGAAACCACGGGAGAAACAAACAACGTGATCGCAAGCAAAAGCAGAAGTAGGTGGCGCATCTTAAGCTCCGATTGACCGCAGCGATATATCTTTATTATTTTGAATATATGAATGATAGCGCGCCAGGACAGATTTGACCATGCTCGACATTACATTTGCAGGTGCTTTAGTCGCAGGACTGTTGTCTTTCCTGTCGCCCTGCATCCTACCAATCGTGCCGTTTTATCTTAGCTATCTGGCCGGCGTCGGGATTGATCAGATTTCTGCGGGGTCAACACTTTCCGCCGGCGTTCGTCGCAGGGCAATGCTTTCTGCAATGGCATTTGCAGCTGGAATCATTACGATCTTCATGGCACTTGGAGCGACAGCGTCGATTTTCGGTCAATTGGTCCGAGAGTATTTCGACATTCTGCGTTGGATCGCTGCGGCCATCATCATTGTGATGGGCATGCATTTCTTGGGGATTATCCGCATCGGGTTCCTGTATCGCCAATTTCGTGCGGATGTTGGTGATACATCAAATGTGAGCCTTGTTGGAGCATATGTTCTTGGATTGGCGTTTGCTTTTGGCTGGACCCCCTGTGTTGGGCCGGTGCTCGCTGCGATCCTGTTCACAGCGGCCGGAACCGAAACGGCCTGCCGTGGAGCGGTGCTTCTATTCGTCTACGGTGTTGGAATGACCGCACCGTTTGTTCTGGCGGCCTTCCTGGTCCGCCCCTTCATGCAGTGGATGGCACGGTTCAGAAAGCACTTGCCCCTCATCGAAATGGCAATGGGTGGCTTTCTGGTGCTCTTCGGCATTCTCATCGCAACCAACTCCATCAATCACATCGCACAATGGATGCTCGACCATATGCCTTGGCTTGCAGCCATTGGATAACTCGGGAGGAAGACATGAATCGAGTTTTGTCAGTATTGATCGCTTGTCTGATCGGCGGGGCAGTTTCCGCCGCTGAACTGGGCGACGACGGTTTGCATAAAACGCCGTGGATGCGCGACACCTTCAAAGACCTTCGTGAGGATCTTGAAGAGGCGTCAAGCGAAGACAAGCGGTTGGTTTTATTCATTGAGCAACAAGGCTGCATCTATTGCAAAAAAATGCACAATGAAGTGTTTCCCCAGCCCGACTTGGCGGCGTTTATCGAAGAGAATTTCTTTGTCGTTCAACTGGATTTGCATGGCAGCACCACCGCCACCGACTTTGACGGGGAAGAGGTTGAGCAAAGAGCACTGATGCGCAAATGGGGGATTCTGTTTACCCCGACACTTGTTTTTCTGCCGGAAGAGGTGCCAGAGGATGCTACAGCCATTGACGCTGCGGTCGCTGTGATGCCGGGAGCTTTCTCTAAGGGGACAACCTTAGATCTTTTCACCTGGGTCGACGAGAAGCGATACGAACTCGATAATGGCGAAGATTTTCAACGGTATCATGCCCGGCGCATTCAGGAGCGAAATAATGTTTCTCAAGATTGAGCTCCATCATTACAAATAAAAAAATTCATTATGATGAATTTAATGTTGCGACAGGCGGCACTCGTCGACTACGGTACACAAATGCTTTGGGTCGCAAGGCGCCGCCGGCGTGTTAGCAAATGGGAGGGATCATGAAGCTGAGACTCTTAACATTAGTCTGCGCAATGACGGGCGTCGCCGCATTTGCGGCAGATACAGACCCGAGAGACGTAACCTATGACGACTATGGCGCTATCGAAGTCTCTTTGACTGGCGCTAACGGTGATGCGGCAAATGGCGCGCTTATCGTTGGCGACAAATCAAAAGGCAATTGCGTGGCATGCCACGCGGTCTCGGCTTTGGCCGAAATACCGTTCCATGGCGAAGTTGGTCCGATGCTGGATGGCGCTGGTGATCGTTGGACCGAAGCAGAACTTCGCGGATTGGTCGCAAATGCAAAGATGACATTCGAAGGCACGGTGATGCCTGCGTTCTACAAGGATGACGGATATATCCGCCCGGGCGACGCCTATACCGGAAAAGCCCCAACAGCGCCTTTGACGTCGATCCTAACAGCACAAGAAATCGAAGACGTGGTCGCGTTTCTTGCGACCCTGAAAGAAGAATAGATGCGCTTCCAGGCGCAGATTTTCGAAGAATCAAAGGAGATTGAAAATGGAACTCTCTCGCCGCGAGACACTGGCCCTTGGGCTGAGCGCCGCGTTCCTGACAATTATGCCGCTTCGTGCAAATGCAGCTGCTGAAGATGCCATCGCGGCATTTACAGGCGGGGCAGATGTGGCTGACGGCGGTGTTACATTGACTGCACCGGAAATCGCTGAAAACGGCAATACTGTGCCAATCGAAGTCAGTGCTCCGGGCGCAGCTGCAATTCTAATCGTGGCTGCAGGCAACCCCGAACCTGGCGTTGCAACATTCAATTTCGGTCCGTTGGCGGCTGAACAAGACGCATCAACCCGCATCCGTCTTGCCGGAACGCAGGACGTCATTGCCGTGGCGAAGATGGCAGATGGCAGCTTCGCCAAAGCGTCCGCGACCGTAAAAGTGACAATCGGCGGCTGCGGCGGCTGATCGCCACGCGCCCTGAAGAACAGGAGATTAACCAATGGCATCCGGTGTAAAACCCCGCGTCAAGGTTCCAAAGACAGCCGCTGCTGGTGAAACCATAACGATCAAGACACTGATCAGTCACAAGATGGAAAGCGGCCAGCGTAAGGACAAAGAAGGAAACGTCATCCCGCGTTCGATCATCAATCGGTTCACCTGCGAGTTTAATGGGGAAATGGTGGTTGACGTTACCATGGAGCCGGCGATTTCGACCAATCCGTACTTCCAGTTTGAAGCAACAGTGCCAGAAGCCGGTGAGTTTGTTTTCACCTGGTACGATGACGATGGCTCTGTCTACGACGAGAAGAAAACGATCGAGATTGCTTAACGGCTCGACCACTAAGGAAGGTCAGCGCTGGTTGCAAATTCTGGCGCTGGTCCACTAAGGGAGGAACGCAATGAATACCAAGGCACTAACGGCTATCGCGGCAGTTCTGGTTTTCCCAGTGGCAGCAATGGCCGGTCCTGACGAAGAGAATCTTGTGATCAATGACGAGCTGAACATGACCTCGGTCACTGAAGCTCCGGCACATCTGGAAAATCTGGACACGATCTATTCGGGTTGGCATTTCCGCACGGATGAAACGCAAGCGCTCCAAATTGATGATTTCGACAATCCGGCGATGATCTTCGTTGATCAGGCCGCCGATCTCTTCCAGACGGTTGATGGTGCCGCTGGCGAGAGCTGTGCCTCCTGCCACGATGGGGTGGAAAGCTTCAAAGGATTGCAGGCGTCGATGCCAAAGGTTGATGCCGAAAGTGGCAAGCTGGTGGTTATGGAAGATCTGATCAACAAGTGCCGTACGGACCGCATGGAGGCAGATGCCTGGAAATGGTCTGGTGGTGACATGCAGGGTATGGTCGCCTTGATCGGTCTGCAGTCACGCGGTTTGCCAATGAACGTCGCTATTGACGGCGATGCCGCCCCGTTCTGGGAACAGGGTAAAGAAATGTACTACACCCGCTTTGGCCAACTGGAACTGAGCTGTGCCAATTGTCACGAAGAAAACTGGGGCAACATGATCCGAGCGGACCACCTGAGCCAAGGTATGATCAACGGGTTCCCGACATATCGTCTGAAACAAGCCAAGCTGATCTCGCGCCACAATCGTTTCCGCGGCTGTATTCGCGATACGCGGGCGGAAACTTTTGCCGAAGGATCGGACGAGTTTCGCGCGCTTGAGCTTTATGTGGCCTCGCGTGGCAACGGGCTTTCAGTCGAAACTCCTGCAGTACGTCAATAGCGAACGACCCGCGTGGACAATGTCCTGCGCGGGTTTTTCCAGAAAGATAACATTCACACATTTATATGTGTTATAAGAGAGCTGATAGATGATTTCTCGACGTGACTTCTTGCAAGTTTCAATGGCTGCATCGGCTTTGTACGGGGCGTCCGGGTTCGGTAACTGGGTCAGACTTGCCGCGCAGCAAAGCCTAACGCAGGATCAATTGCTGGAGTTCGAAACCTTCGGCAATATCAGCCTGATCCATGTCACCGATATTCACGCGCAACTCAAACCGATCTATTTCCGCGAACCCGAGATAAACCTTGGTATTGGCGATGCACGAGGGCAGATGCCGCATGTCACAGGGGCGGCGTTCCGCAAGGCCTACGGGATCGAAGATGGAAGCCCGTCGGCCTATGCGCTGACCTACAATGATTTCTCTTCGCTGGCCAAGACCTATGGTCGGGTTGGCGGATTGGACCGAGTCTCAACTGTCATTAACGCCATTCGTGCTGACCGCCCTGATGCCCTGCTACTGGACGGGGGCGATACTTGGCACGGTTCCTACACCTGCTATCAGACGGCCGGTCAGGACATGGTCAATGTCATGAACGCTCTGAATCCCGATGCTATGACCTTCCATTGGGAGTTCACGTTGGGCAGCGACAGGGTTAACGAAATCGTCGAAGGTTTGCCCTTTGCGGCCTTAGGTCAAAACATCTTTGATGCCGAGTGGGACGAACCTGCAGAATTGTTCCAACCCTACAAGTTTTTTGATCGGGGCGGAGCAAAGGTTGCTGTTATCGGGCAAGCGTTTCCTTACATGCCAATCGCGAACCCAGGCTGGATGTTCCCAGAATATTCGTTCGGTATCCGGGATGAAAAC
Organism: Ruegeria sp. CDSA021; assembly: GCF_059612325.1. Taxonomy (NCBI): domain Bacteria; kingdom Pseudomonadati; phylum Pseudomonadota; class Alphaproteobacteria; order Rhodobacterales; family Roseobacteraceae; genus Ruegeria; species Ruegeria sp. CDSA021. Next base: position 252,918 of record NZ_JBXWQJ010000006.1, on the reverse strand, counting down.
ATGCAGGCCATGGTCGACGAGGTTCGCGATGCTGGCGCTGATGTCGTTGTCGTCCTCAGCCACAACGGCTTTGACGTGGACAAGAAGATGGCAGGTCGGGTGCAAGGGATCGACGTGATCCTTAGCGGCCACACTCATGACGCGCTGCCGGAGCCGGTTCTGGTCGGAAAAACGCATATCATCGCGTCTGGTTCGAACGGAAAATTCGTCAGCCGCGTCGATCTCGACGTGAGGGACGGGCAGATGATTGGGTTGAAGCACAAGCTGATCCCTATCTTCTCTGACGTCATCGCTCCTGATCCTAAGATCACCGCTCTGATAGATGATCAGCGCGCGCCGTTTGAAGCTGCGCTGAGTGAGGTGATTGGCAAAACGGATTCGTTGCTCTACCGCCGCGGCAACTTTAACGGCACCTGGGATGACCTGATTTGCGATGCCCTGATCAATGAGCGTGAGGCAGACATCGCGATGTCGCCTGGCGTCCGTTGGGGACCCTCAATCCTGCCGGGACAAGATATCACGCGCGAGGACATCTGGAACGTCACATCGATGTCGTATCCCAATGCCTATCGCACAGAAATGACAGGCGAATTCATCCATGTGATCCTCGAGGATGTCGGTGACAACCTGTTCAACCCCGACCCTTACTACCAGCAGGGCGGCGATATGGTCCGCGTCGGTGGTCTTGGCTACCGCATCGATGTGACCAAACCACAAGGGCAGCGGATCAGCGAAATGACCCTGCTCAAAACGGGTGAAGCGATTGATCCATCGAAAACCTACGTCGTGGCTGGTTGGGCCAGTGTCAACGAAGGCACTGAAGGTCCACCGATCTGGGATGTCGTCGAAAACCACATTCGCAACCTTGGCACCGTCACGGTGCAAGAGAACACCAGTGTCGATGTTGTCGGCGCTTAAGAAACAGATGGAGACCTAAGAGATATGGATGACGCGTTCAAACCGTCCCGCCGGGCCTTCCTGAAAGGCAGTGCTGCGGTCGCCGCAGGGTCAGTTGCGGGTGCGGCAGCGGCAGACACGCCCGATCCACTTATAACAGAGCTTCAGGATTGGGCGTCTTACACGGGTGCCGGTGTCGATGAGTCACCTTATGGAATGCCGATCAGCTTCGAATCTCATGTCGTTCGGCGCAACGTGGAATGGCTGACCGCCTCTCCGATTTCGTCGATCAACTTCACACCGATCCACGCGCTTGATGGCACGATCACTCCGCAAGGATGCGCTTTTGAGCGCCATCACTCAGGCGCGATCGAGCTACGCAAGGAGGATTATCGCCTGATGATCAACGGGCTGGTCGATCGCCCGCTGGTCTTTACCTACGATGACATCGAGCGGTTCCCTCGCGAAAACCATGTGTATTTCTGCGAATGTGCGGCAAATACCGGTATGGAGTGGGCGGGTGCGCAACTCAACGGCGTCCAATTCACCCATGGCATGATTCACAACATGGAATACACCGGTGTTCCGCTGCGTACGCTGTTGCAGGAAGCAGGCGCCGATATCTCACCCGACAAATGGGTCTATGTTGAGGGCGCAGACGCGTCATCCAATGGCCGCTCCATCCCGATGGAAAAAGCACTGGATGACGTGTTGGTGGCTTTCAAGGCAAATGGTGAAGCACTGCGCATGGAACATGGATACCCTGTGCGACTGGTTGTTCCCGGGTGGGAAGGCAACATGTGGGTCAAGTGGCTACGCCGCATCGAAGTTGTCGATGTGGCGGTCGAAAGCCGAGAAGAAACATCAAAATACACTGATGTCTACGCCGATGGCACAGCCCAGAAATGGACGTGGGTGATGGATGCAAAATCCGTCATCACCTCACCCAGCCCGCAAATGCCGATCAAACACGGACCGGGACCCCTGGTCATTTCCGGGCTTGCCTGGTCAGGCCATGGGCAAATTACGCGGGTCGATGTGTCCAAGGACGGTGGGATCACCTGGGAGACGGCGCGTCTTGGCAAGCAGGGCGACAGCAAGGCTTTGACGCGTTTCTATCTCGATACGAACTGGGACGGAGCACCAATGCTTTTGCAGGCCCGGGCGATAGATGAGACCGGCTATGTGCAGCCGACCAAAGACCAGCTACGCGAAAAGCGCGGAGAGAACTCGGTCTACCACAACAACTGTATCCAGACTTGGTACGTGAGCGCAGAAGGGATCGCCGAGAATGTCGAAGTCTCTTAGTCATGTTTTCCTGCCTGTATTCGGCGGCACGGCGTTGGTGCTTGCGGCGGCAGTGGCCATTGCGAACCGGAACTACGGCCAATCGCAGATAGAAACCTTGGAAACCCGGATCAGTCAGGTTGAGGCGCATGCAGCTACAGCCCAGGAAAACGCGCAAGCAGAGGCCAACCGGGCAGCCGAACTGGCAGCCAAGGTCGAAGAAATCCAGACCGCAGCGGCCGAGCGTGTCGCAAACGGGATGAACCTGACCGCGCCTGCGCCCAACAATGAGGGCACATACGGGCTTGGGCGCCCCGCGCTGGAGCAAGAGATTGCTGCCTGGGACGTCGATGTCTTGCCCGATGGGCGTGGCTTGCCGGTTGGATCAGGCGATGTCTGGACTGGAGAAGAAGTGTTTGTCGACCGGTGTGCGTCCTGTCACGGAGAGTTTGCCGAAGGCGCCGACAATTGGCCTGTTCTGGCCGGCGGCTTCGAAACGCTCGCCGACGAAGATCCTGTGAAAACTGTCGGGTCTTATTGGCCGCATTTGTCGACCGCTTGGGACTACATTTCCCGCTCAATGCCATTTGGCGAAGCGGGTACGCTTACGGCGGATGAGACCTACGCAATCGTCGCCTATATCCTTTATTCCAATGACCTGGTGGATGACGATTTCGTTCTCAGCAATGAAAACTTCACCGATTTCGAGATGCACAACAAGGATGGGTTTGTCGTCGATACGCGACCTGAGACTGAGTACGCAGGATGGCGAGAAGAGCCCTGCATTGAGAACTGCAAAACAGAGGCCGCTGTTACTATGCGCTCTGTATTTCTGGTTGAAACGCCACCAGAAGGCGGTTCGAATTCGGTCATGAACGAAGCCAGCGCGGACGATTTGCCGACGTTCACGGCGGAAGGGCCCTCGTTTATTCCGGCCGCAGCGCCAAAGCCTGAGGAAGAAGCCGCCGCAACACCGGCTGTTCAAGAAATCGACAAGGCTGACCAGACTACGGAACTGTTCGCAGCCGGTGAGAAGGTCTTCAAGAAATGTAAATCCTGCCATCAGGTTGGTGACGGTGCAAAGGACAGTACGGGTCCGGCGCTGAACGGGGTTATAGGGGCCAACGCAGGGTCGGTTGAAGGGTTCAAATACTCCAAAGCTATGAAAACAGCTGCCGAGTCTGGTCTTGTTTGGACCGAAGAAGAAATGGCGGCCTTCCTGGCAAAACCCAAGGACTACATGAATGGTACACGCATGTCCTTTGCTGGGCTTAAGAAACCAGACGATATTGAAGCCGTGATCGTTTACCTCAAGTCGTTCGGAAGCTGATCATGCGCTGGTCGAACATTTTGAAGTGCGCTGCGGTTATGGTTGCTATCGCCCCATCCACCCACGCCGCCGAAGACCTCGGCGACGCCGAAGCTGGGAAAAAAGTGTTCGCCAAATGCAAAGGCTGCCATCAGGTTGGCGAAGGAGCAGAGAACAAAATAGGCCCGCATCTAAACGGTGTTTTTGGTCGGAAAGCCGCAGGTCTCGAGGGATTTAACTATTCCAAGAGTCTTGTGCGCGCGGGTAACTCGGGTCTGGAATGGCACGCTGACACTCTGTCCGCCTACATCGAAAACCCACGCGCATTTGCGTCAGGCACGAGGATGAGTTTTCGCGGTTTGAAAGACCCGGAAGACCGAGCCAACGTGATCGCGTATTTGCGGGGGTTTTCAGACAATCCCCGAGATATCCCGGAAGCGGATCCAACCGCGAAAGGCACGGATCATTCTATCGATCCCGCGATTCTCGCGATTCAAGGAGATCCTGAGTACGGCGCATATCTCAGCAGCGAATGCACAACGTGTCACCAGATCGAAGGTGGCGATAAGGGCATTCCCTCGATTGTGTATTGGCCTGACGAAGACTTCGTAGTCGCCATGCACGCTTACAAAGACAAACAGCGGCCACATCCGGTCATGCAAATGATAGCCGGACGGCTGAGCAATGACGAAATCGCGGCATTGGCCGCATACTTCAATAATCCAGACTGACAGTGTGTAAGGGGAGGAAACGCGATGACACTCAATAGACGAGTATTTCTTGGAGCCGCCGGGGTAGTGGCCGCGGGTCTATCTGCCCCGATGGTGCTGGCTCAAGGCAAGCCCCGCGTAGTGGTTGTCGGCGGAGGTGCGGGCGGTGCGACTGCCGCGCGGTACATCGCCAAAGACAGCAAAGGTGAGATTGACGTGACGCTGATCGAGCCGTCTCGGACCTACTACACCTGTTTCTTCTCAAACCTTTATCTGGGAGGTTTTCAGGAGCTATCGGACATCGCCCACAGCTATGGCACGCTTGCCGCGAACTACGGTATCAACGTCGTGCATGATTGGGCCACTGGGGTCGACAGCGACGCAAAGACGGTGTCATTGGCAGGTGGCGGGTCAGTTCCTTATGACAAGCTAATCCTTAGCCCGGGTATCGACTTTGTTGATGGTGCGGTCGATGGCTGGGACCTCTCGGCCCAAAATAAGATGCCGCATGCTTACAAAGCTGGTTCTCAGACAGAGCTTTTGAAAGCGCAGATCATGGCGATGCCCGAAGGCGGTACCTTCGCGATAGTCGCTCCTCCCAACCCGTACCGTTGCCCGCCCGGGCCGTATGAACGGGTTTCGATGGTGGCGCACGTGCTGAAGGCAAACAACCCAACAGCAAAGATCATTGTAGCCGATCCGAAGCCGAAGTTCTCGAAAATGGCTTTGTTCCAAGAAGGCTGGGGAAACAACTACGAAGGAATGGTCGACTGGATCGGCGAAGATTTCGGCGGTGGCAGTGTATCCGTGAATCCGGATGCAATGACGGTGACCATCGACGGCGAAGAGACAAAGGTCGATGTCTGCAATGTGATCCCAGCGATGAAAGCCGGTCGCATTGCGGAAATGGCGGGAGTGACCGATGGCAACTGGGCACCAGTAAACGCTGCGGACATGTCCTCCAAAGCCGATCCGCATATCTACGTTCTTGGTGATGCCAGCCAGCAGGGTGACATGCCGAAATCCGGTTTTTCGGCAAACAGTCAGGCAAAGGTCTGTGCGAATGCGGTACGAGGTGCGTTGACCGGGTCTAAAGTATTCCCGGCCAAGTTCTCGAACACATGCTGGTCGCTGATCGATACCGATGATGGCGTTAAGGTTGGCGCAACCTATGAGGCGACGCCAGAAAAGATTGCGAAAGTCGATGGCTTTATCAGTCAAACCGGTGAAGATGCCGATTTGAGAAAAGCGACTTACGAAGAGTCACTGGGGTGGTACGCCGGTATCACGTCGGACATGTTTGGTTGAGGCAATCGGGGGCTTTGACCGGTGTCAAAGACCCCGATGATCAATCTGAGAAAATGCGGTTCAGGAGGAGGACTAAAAACATGAAACACTTTATCGCCGCAGCCGCGTTTTCCACTGTTCTGGCGAGCCAAGGGCTTGCAGAAGAGATCATCACTATCCCCTTCGACGGCAGTTTTGATGATGCAACGTTCGCCGTCGAGTCCGCTATTGTGGGACAGGGACTGGTCATCGACTATGTAAGCCACGTCGGCGACATGTTGAATCGAACAGGCGCTGATGTCGGCAGCGACAAACAGATATTTGCAGCTGCAGACATCTTCATCTTCTGCTCGGCAAAAATCTCGCGTGAAGTGATGGAAGCAGACCCGATGAATATTGGCTTCTGCCCCTATGGGATTTTTGTAGCCGAAGGCGACGATGGCGTGATGGTTGGATACCGAAGCTATCCTGATGGACCAATGCAAAAGGTTCAGGCCCTGTTGTCCGAGATCGTAGAAGAAGCCGTTGGGAACTGAAATGAACTATCAGCAGTTTTTTCGTGGTCAACTCGACCAGCTTCAGGAGGAAGGGAACTACCGGGTCTTTGCGGATCTCGAAAGGCAGCGTGGCGCGTTCCCGACAGCGCGTAGCTACGCGGAAAATGGCCCCGAGAAAGTCACTGTGTGGTGCTCAAATGATTATCTGGGGATGGGTCAGCACCCCAATGTTATTGCAGCAATGCACAAGGTGATCGATGAGGTTGGTGCCGGAGCGGGAGGAACGCGGAATATCTCTGGAACGACCCACCAGCATGTTCTGCTGGAGCAAGAGCTTGCTGACTTGCACGGCCAGGACGCTGCGCTGCTGTTTACGTCCGGTTACGTCTCGAACTGGGCTGCCTTGGGAACATTGGCGTCTCGCATTCCGGGCATCACAGTCTTATCTGACGAGTTAAACCATGCCTCGATGATCGAAGGAATTCGCCACAGTCGTTGCCAAAAGCGTATCTGGAAACACAATGATTTAGCCGACCTTGAAAGGCACCTTGCTGAACTTCCTGCCAATGAACCGAAGCTCATTGCGTTTGAGAGCGTCTATTCCATGGATGGCGATATTGCACCAATTGCCGAGATCTGTGATCTGGCTGATCGCTATGGTGCGATGACCTATTTGGATGAGGTTCACGCCGTAGGGCTTTATGGACCACGCGGCGGAGGCATTGCCGAACGCGAGGGCCTGATGGATCGGCTAACCGTCATTGAGGGGACATTGGGCAAAGCATTCGGCGTAGTTGGTGGATACATCGCGGCGTCGAAAGAGCTTGTCGACTTTGTGCGATCCTTCGCCAGCGGGTTTATCTTTACCACTGCATTGCCTCCCGCCGTGGCCGCAGGAGCTGCTGCTTCGGTTCGGCACCTGAAGCATAGCAATTCGGAACGACATCTACACCAGCAGCGTGTGCGCGAGGTGCGAGACAGGCTGGACGATCTGGGCATTCCGCATACACCGAACCCAAGTCACATAATTCCGGTCATGGTCGGCGATCCGGTCAAGTGTCGCTTCATCTCTGACGTGCTGATGCGTGACTATGGAATTTACATCCAGCCGATCAACTATCCAACCGTCCCCAAGGGAACGGAACGTCTACGGATTACACCTTCCCCAGTGCATTCCACCGACGACGTGGATCGACTGGTGTCTGCCTTGGGTGAGCTATGGACGCAATGCCAATTGGCGCGCAGGCCAATGGCCGCTCAATGACAATGACAACTTGACCGAAGACAAGGACGCGCAAGCAACCAAGTGAGAGTCTCCGTTGATGGAAAGGCTCATCGATTTGTTGGGAGACCCTGGCGCTTTGGCATTTGCCGGTGCGCTTGTCGGTATCTTGTTCGGCGTGACGGCCCAGAAGTCTCACTTTTGTTTGAGAGCGTCGGCCATCGAAGTCGCCGAAGGCGAGCTTGGTCCTCGCCTGGCTGTCTGGCTGATCGCCTTCACCGCAGCGCTCACCTTAGTGCAGGCGTTTGTCGCGTTTGAGTGGTTAGACCTTTCCGAGACACGCGCGATTGCGTCGACGGGCAGCCTCAGCGGCGCAATAATTGGCGGAGCGATGTTCGGCGTTGGTATGGTTCTGGCGCGTGGGTGTGCATCTCGCCTGTTGGTATTGGCCTCCTGCGGTAATCTGCGCGCCCTGATTACAGGATTGGTTTTAACCTTAGTGGCTCAGGCTGCTTACACAGGCGTTCTTAGTCCCGCCCGCGAATTGCTTTCCGGGATATGGACTGTCTCAGGAGGCGCCTCGAGAGATCTTTCAGAAATACTTGGATTTTCGCCAGTGGCTTATACAGCCGTTGCAGCGTTGGGATTGGTGTCGGCAATTGCATTCGCATTCCACCGGAGAGTCGCGCCAATCAGGATCGTAACAGCCGCAGGAGTTGGCGTGGCGGTGGCGCTTGGCTGGTTAATGACATTTGCCATCGCGCAAGCATCATTTGAAGTCGTGCCTGTTTCGTCAGTCACGTTCACCGGACCGGCTACGGATACACTGATGGCGTTGGTTGCCGAGCGAAACGTCGTGTTGTCCTTCGGTATCGGCCTTGTTCCAGGCGTAGCAATTGGTGCCGCAGGCTCGGCCCTAACTGCAGGGGAGTGGAAGATCGAACGTTTTGGTCCGGATACGCCGATGGAACGCTACCTTGTTGGAGCTGTTTTCATGGGGTTTGGAGCCATGCTGGCAGGAGGTTGCGCTGTAGGTGCAGGGCTTTCGGGAGGGTCCGCCCTGTCATTGACGGCGTGGCTTGCCGTTTTCTTCATGTGGGTTGGAGCGATCAGCACACATAGGTTATTGAGGCGAATACCTGTTCCTCAAAGGTCCTGAGTCATTCGAATTCCATTTGCTCAAATACGCGCCCGGCATTTTTTGTCGCCAGTTCCTCAAACGTGTCCAAATGGGCATACGGTGACTGATCGACATAGTAAGCCTCTGCCAGATCGCCGCCGGCATCCATGTGCTCTTGGATCTTGGCGCGCAGATAGACCAGGTAGTCCCGTGTGTAACGGCGCACCTGATCCATGTTCGTCGGATGACCATGTCCGGGGATGACATATGTGGCTCCCAAAGCTTCGAACTCGTTGTCCCATGTTTCAAGCCAATCCGCTGTATAGGTCTCTTGGAAGATCGGTAGCATTCGCTCGTGAAACGCCATGTCACCTGCGATGACAAGGCTTTGGTTAGGCAGCCAAATCGAGATATCGCCGGGACTATGGGCCGGCCCGAGATATTTGGCCTCAATCTGGAAATCACCCATTTCAAAAACGTATTCATCCTCGAATGTCTCGGTTGGGCCTGCCAGGAAGGTTCTTTCCGCCTTGTCCTGATTGTACCGTTGCATCCCTTCAAGGATCTGAGGGCCGTATTCCTCGAATTCAGCCGCAGCATCCGAATGGGCGATAATTGGAACGCCGAGCTCTGACCAGTAGGCGTTGCCAAGCATCGCGTGCCCCTGACCATTCTCGTTGAAGACAAGCTTAACCGGCTGATCCGTGATCGCCTGAATTTCCTGGTGAAGCGCTTCAGCAAGCACATAGGCCGCGCCGCCGTTTATGACGATCACGCCCTCCCCGGTTACGATGAAACTGAGATTGTTGTTATGACCAGAGTTCTCGTAGGTCGGCGGGGCGGTTGCGCCAATGGCAGAATAGACGCCAGGTATGTATTCGACCGGTTTGGAATACAGAACACTTTGCGGGTATTGGTCTGCAATATCCTCGCTTGCCCAAGCTGGTGTGGCCAGGGCCAAGACAATCGCCAGCGATCGCATCACTATTGTTCTCCAATGAACTTATAAGCAGACCCAGTCTTCTCCACCCGGCCGATTCCACCATTCGGCAGGTGGAAACCAACTATTTTCATTTGCTCGTGTGAAATCTGATCCAGCAGCGAATTCCGAGTTGCTGCGGCCGCCTGTGGATCCTGATCCGTGCCGCTGTGCCAGTCGGGTCGATCAAAAGCTATGTGTGGGTTTCCCAGCGCGTCGCCGACAATCATCACGGAGTCACCGCCGCTACGAATTTCAAACGCCATGTGACCGGGCGTATGTCCAAAGCTTGCGCGTGCTGCAATACCGGGAAGGATCTCTTGCCCGTCGTCAAAGAACGCGACCTGATCCTCAATTGCTTCCATACGCCGTTTCGCGCCGACTGCGAACGCAGCGCGATCTTCTCCAATGGTATCCACCGTTGAGGGGTTCCACCAATAATCCCACTCATTACGGCCAAAGTGATGCGTGGCGTTGGGGAACAGAAGGTCGTCGAAATCATCCAAAACGCCCCAAATGTGATCCGGGTGCGCATGGGTGAAGATCACATGCGAGATGTCTTCGGGCGACAGGTCGGTTGTTTCAAGAGTCTCCAGAAGCTTACCAGAAGTGGGCATGAAATCTGGCCCAGCTCCTACATCGAACAGCACGGAGTTTTGATCATCTCGATAAAGTGCCACGTTGCACTCTGGCTCGTACTTGGTCGCGTCCACCTTGTAGTTGTCCAAAAGCTGCCGGAGTTCTTCCTTCGGCATGGCACCAAAGATCATATCCGGAGGCAAGGACAGGTACCCGTCTGACATGGTTGTGATGCGACCCGACGCACCGAGTTGTGACTCTGCCCACCCGATCTTGGATTGAACTCCAAGCGCAGCGATACACGTGGCGCCATACAAGAATCTGCGTCGTGAAAACTCATTTCGATCCATTAGCAATCAATAAAATGAATATATTAATTTGTAAATGACGTAAGGTGGGGTCTTTCCAGAAGAACTAGAGTTGAGGCGGGCAGGGGCTTTCGCAGCATTTACTCTATGAAATAAAAACTCCAATCAAGCACCTCAAGACAGCTCCAATGTTATTCGCCTTGCGGTGGAGCTGTATACAGGCGTCATGTCCTATGCAATTTGCTCGTCGCTCGATGTCTGCTCTGTCCGCAAAGAGGTCACTCATGACTTTTCAGCGAACGTTTGCATCTGGCTTTAAAACGGACACGGATGAGCGAATAGCCTGCCGCTGTCTGAGGTTTTGTATTCGGGAAAAATCGAAAAAAGAAGCGTGGGCGGGGTTCCGATGGCAGCCGCAGCATTTCTCAGAAAATCAAAAATTTTTTCGAAAGGAGTGACGGGCCGTGGGGGCGCAAGCTCCACTCGCTCCCGTGTTTTTGTCGGGGGGGGGGTATTTTCGGGATTTTGCCTGACCTGACAAAGCCCACCCCGACGCCTACCTTTCGATCGACGAAGCCTCACTGCATGCTGGTACTAGGTCGATCTCATTGTGTATCTCGATCGCCGTTGGTTTCGGGTTTCGCGGGTAGGATAACACAGGCCAAGTCGCGCGTATTCTCATTATGTCAGCGGCGCAGTAGCACTTTACGCCATCTCGCTGGATACACTCGTGGTAGTCTGCCCCGACATATGTCCGGTCACGGCGCTTGCCTACTCGAATGCGGATTAGGAGAACAGGTTGCAGGTCGTTGTGCCAGCGGATGTCACAGGCCGCACAGGCATGGATGTCCCTGCCGAGGCTACCGAACACCCGTGTGGCGACCTCCACGGCGTCGGGATTACCATCCAGAAATTCGAATATGAGGGGCGTCGCCTCAATGGTGACGACACCGGACTTGCGGGCCTGTGCGGCGCGCTTCCTGCGCTCATGACGGTTCGTTAGCGGGCCTCGAAATGATGGTTTGCGCCAAAAAGAGCCAAAATGCGCCTAGTGCAACGCCCACCTATATTTGAAAAAACCTGAAATCGTGTTTTTGAGTTTTTGCAAACATACCTGCGCGGACGAGTTGGCGCTTTTGGGGGTGCATCGGCGCAAATGCAATGAAATCGAATACTTAACCTTTTTCACTTTTCGACCCTGCAGACATTTTCATATAGAAAATTCGGGCGCTTTCGCTGATTTCAGGTGCATCTTTCGTCCGCTCAACGCGAAACACCCATCTGGTCTTTCGACCGGTGCGACTTCCGAGGTTCATGCGCGCGGCCCTGAGCGTGTAGGCGTCATCAACCTTGGTGTCGCGGTTGCGTCGCAGGTATCCCGTCACCGCTTGGTTGGATGGTCTCGTGTCGCCCGAGAACGCCCGGTTGCGGGTTATGTGTGTTCGGCTGATTTGGCAGGTAGGGGTGCTGGTGTCAAGGGCAGGAGCGAGGGGCCAGCCCCTCGCGCACCCCGGGATATTGAGAGCCAGATGAAGAGGGATCCGGGAATTGCACTTGGGCACGTGGCGTGCATGATGCTGCAAAAGGATAGAGGGTCTCATGGCAGCGACAAGTTTTCTCGAGACGGCGCAGGGGCGGCGGCTGGCTTATCACAAGAGCGCGGGGACAGGACCGACTATCGTTTTCCTGGGCGGGCTGAAGTCGGATATGGAAGGCACCAAGTCCGTGCATCTGGAGGCCTGGGCGCAGGTGCGGGGGCAGGCGTTTTTACGGTTCGATTACTCCGGGCACGGTGAAAGTTCGGGGGCATTTACCGATGGCTGCATCGGTGATTGGCATGAAGACACCGTCGCGGCGGTGACAGCGCTGACCGATGGGCCTTTGATCGTTGTGGGGTCGTCCATGGGAGGATGGCAGGCGTTGTTGCTGGCCAAGACGATGCCAGATCGAATTGCGGGCATAGTTACAATTGCTGCTGCGCCGGATTTTACCGAAGATGGTTATTGGGCAGCATTCAGCGATGAACAAAAGGCTGCGCTGGACAGCGTTGGTCACGTGGAACTGCCCTCTGACTACATGGAGCCCTATATCATCACCAAGCAAATGATCGAGGATGGGCGGCAGCGATTGGTTCTGCGAGACCCGCTTCATCTGCCCTTTCCAGTGCGTTTCTTACAGGGAACAGCCGACACGGCGGTGTCCACGGAAACTGCTGTGCGGTTGCTGGATCACGCGACCGGGCCAGATATGCGCCTGTTGCTGGTCAAGGAAGCAGACCACCGGTTCTCGGACGGACCTTGTCTGAGGATGATCGAAGACGCGGTTTTAGACGTGTTGGGAGCTGTCTGATGCGGCGTTTTGGTTGGGTTCTGGGGCGGATTTTTCTGGCGTTGATCGTCGCCTGCGGCGTGATCTACTGGTTCGGACCACGAGAGGAAGTCGATCTGCATCCAAGCTTTGATTCCCGTAAGTTTGGCGAAGGGGTGCAGGTCTATTTTGAAAGCACCGAAGCCGCGTTCGACGATATTGTTCCAGGTGTCGAAAAGCGTGTGGTCTGGCGGGAGGGATTCAAGGAACAGCGCACGCCCTATTCTGTTCTGTACATCCACGGCTTTTCAGCAAGTTCCGAGGAAATCCGACCCGTTCCAGATCTGGTGGCAGACGCGCTGGGGGCAAATCTTGTCTACACACGCTTGCAAGGCCATGGCCGGGTTGGACCTGCGATGGCGGAAGGCACGGCCTCGGGCTGGATGCAGGACGCTGCTGAAGGCTTGGCTGCGGCGCGCGCCGTTGGGGACAAGGTGATCGTGATTTCAACCTCGACCGGAGGGACGCTTGCCGCTGCTGCTGCTTTGGATGCCGATCTCAGCGCGGATGTCGTCGGCATGGTTTTTGTGTCTCCAAACTTCGGCGTAAATACCGTCGCTGCGTGGGTGCCTTCCTTGCCTTGGGCGAGGCGTTGGTTGCCGATCCTGATGGGGCCAGAGCGTGACGTGTCAGGACCGGACACTGAGAAAAACAAATACTGGTCAGCAGTTTACCCATGGGAAGCAGTCGTGCCGATGTCTGTTCTGGTGGATACGGTGTATGCGCTGGATTTTTCACAGGCTTCGGTGCCGGCGTTGTTTTGGTTTTCGGACGATGATCAGGTCGTACGCCCCGACAGAACACATAAGGTCGCCGAGGCCTGGGGCGCGCCCGCAACGGTCGAGTTGGTCACGATGGGGTCTGGGGACGATCCCGCGTCACATGTCATTGCGGGGCGGCTGATGTCACCGGGACAGACTGATGCCGCCGTTGCGGGTATTCTAGGGTGGTTGAAAGAGCTGGGCGTCGAATGAAGCCCGACCGGAGTTGAGGAGACGGAATGAGAAAACCGGGGAGTATGTGGAGCCTGGAGACTTTGGGTCGCGTCCGCCTGTCCCGGCACTTTTTCATGCGTGACTTCCTTTATTCCGAGATTGGCAATTTCCACAAGAAACAGAATATTCCAGACAATCCGGATCTGGCGATTGAGACAGGGTGCGCATTTTGCGAAACCCTGCTGGACCCATTGGAGGAAACCTTTGGTCGGATCGCTGTGCGATCAGGGTACAGGTCGCCGTCGTTAAACCAGTTCGGCAATGAAAATCGACTAAACTGCGCCCGCAATGACAACCCGCTGGAATGCCATATCTGGGATCGAGGCGAAGGCGATGCGCGAATCGCCGGTGCGTCAATCGTCATCCCCTGGTTTGCGGATCAATACGCGCAGGGGCGCGACTGGCGCGATCTGGCGTGGTGGATGCACGATCATCTTGACTATTCCGAGATCTGGTTCTTTCCGAAGCTCTGCGCGTTCAATCTTGTGTGGCGGCCCAAACCATTGCGCAGGATTGACAGCTATATCGCGCCACGCGGATGCCTGTTGAAGCCTGGCGCGGAACCGGTTGAAAACAGATCCGAGCGACAACGCCGCTATAGTGATTTTCCTGTGTTTCGGGCAATTGCCTATCCGTGAAGTTTCCCTTGCCCGGTCGCGGCAAACCTTCCATCCTGTCAGGAAAGAGAAGAGCTCGGATAGCCGAGCGGATGGAGGCCCCCGCGTGATCGAGCCGCTGGTGTTCTTGCCTGGATTTATGTGTGATGCCCGACTGTTTCGCCCTCAGGTCGAGCTGTTGTCCCGCACGCGGGCAGTGACAGTTGCGCCTGTATCCGGTGGCGAGCGGATTGAAGAAATCGCTTCGGGTCTGTTGGACCAGCTGCCGCATCGTTTCGCGCTGGCCGGTCTGAATCTTGGGGGCGTCGTGGCACTGGAGTTGATCCGACGGGCACCGGAACGCGTTTCGCGCTTATGCTTGATGGCTACTGACGCGCAGGCAGATACACCGCAAATAGCGGCCAGCAGGGAAGATCTGATCATTGCAGCTCAAGGCGGTCGGCTGGAAGAGGGGATGCGTAAACTTGTGGGGTCTGACGCTCTGGCGCCGGGGCCGCAGCGTATTCCCATCCTAAACGATCTTCTGGCAATGGCTGAGGGGATGGGGGTCGAGACCTTTGTACGTCAGATGCGCGCTTTACAGTGCCGCTCCGACCAGCAAGCCGCTTTACGGAAGATCAAGGTGCCCGCATTGGTACTGTGCGGTGCGCACGACACTCTGACGCCGGTCCGGCGGCATTCCTTCATGGCCGATCTGATCCCGGGCGCTGAACTGCATGTTATTGAAAACGCGGGGCATCTGTTGCCCATCGAGGCACCTGAAGCCGTGAACGAAGCTTTGCAGAACTGGCTCAACGCCCCGCAGCGTTTCGACTAGGGGTAAAGTGTCGCGCGTTCTTCTTTCGTGATAACCAGCGGTGTGACAACTGGCTCACCGGTTTCACGGTCGAAAAACGGTGTGTTCCTCCACCGTCCTGACAGGCGCGAACCTGCGACGCGGCGCAGTAGCCCAAAGGCCGCAAACCTTATTTTCTCATGTTTTTGCTTGCCGTTCGGCTGAGGGACAAACCCACGTGTCGTCACGGGTCCCAGAACCGAAATGTCACCTGTAAATCTGCGAACAATAAACCCGGTAAAGGGAAGATTTGGGCCAGGTGGAGTTGTTGCCAGCGGGTCATTGCAGCAACTGGCGTACCATCGCAGCATCCCCTTGGGGCTAAGCCTCATGGCCGCAAGAAATTTTTTGCCTTTGGTGATCTCAATTTCATCCGGTGCCATCTGCAGGATATCGACGGCTCCGGGCGCTGGGTCCGGTCGTTTGAAATACAGCTGCGCGGCCCGGCAATCGTGGCAGAAACACGCGACATGCGTCCCTTGCCGGACACCCCGTGCTGAAATGTTCCCCCGCAAGCTGCCGCACTGACAGGAAAAGGCGAGACCGCTATACGCAGGCTCGCTCATGTTTTTCAGGCTACTTTGTTGGTGTTGGCAGCGTTGCGGCGCTTGTTGCGGCTGTTTTCGTTCATGAAATCAATCACAAGCGGGCGGATGTTGTCACGCCAACTGCGGCCCGCGAAGATGCCATAGTGGCCTGCGCCGGGTTCCACATGGCTTGCCTTTTTGCTGTCGGGCAGGCCGGTGCACAGATCAAGCGCGGCAATGCACTGTCCGGGGGCTGAAATGTCGTCGTTTGCCCCTTCGACTGTTTTCACCGCCACATTGGTAATCTTGGACATGTCCACCTTGTGACCGGCAACGACAAACTCGTTCCGCGCAATCTCGCGGTTCTTAAAGACACGCTCGACGGTCGACAGATAAAACTCGGCGGTCATGTCCATGACGGCCAGATATTCATCATAGAAGCGGTTATGGGCGTCCATATCCGAGGCTTCGTCACGAATGACGCGTTGGATCTGATCCGAAAACGCTTTGGAGTGCCGTTCGGCGTTCATTGACATGAAAGAGGCCAGTTGCAACAGCCCCGGATAAACCATGCGGCCGACGCCTTTGTACTTGAAGCCAACACGCTGGATCATTGTCTCTTCCAGCTGGCCCATTGTGACGCGTCGTCCGAAATCGGTCACATCAGTTGGTGTCGCATCAGGATCCACCGGTCCACCGATCAGGGTCAATGTGCTGGGTTGCGCCTTGGGTTCAACCTCGGCCAAATAAGCTGTGGCCGCAAGGGTCAGGGGCGCAGGCTGGCATACGGCAACAACGTGGGTGTCGGGGCCCAGCTCTTTCATAAAATCGACAAGATAGAGGGTGTAATCCTCGACATCGAACTTGCCCGCAGACACAGGAATATCGCGCGCGTTATGCCAATCGGTGATGTAGACTTCGCAATTGACCAGCAGGCTTTTTACGGTCGAGCGCAGCAGGGTCGCGTAGTGGCCGGACATGGGCGCAACCAAAAGGACCTTGCGTGGCTGTTCTTCGCGGCCATTGACGCGGAAATGGACCAGATCGCCAAAGGGGCGTTCAAGAACGGTTGTGACTTCGACCAGATGATCTTTCCCGTCTTCACAGGTGAAGGTCCGGATGCCCCAGTCAGGTTTGACAACCATCCGTTGGAAGGTCCGCTCGGTCACTTCCCCCCAGGCCGCCATCCAGTTGAACGTGGGGTTGGGCACCATGGAAAACATCGGATAAGATGCCATCGCGCTGGCCGTCGCACCCAGCCATTGGTTGGTGTTGCGCATGGTTTCCATAAGGTCGTAGGTCGTCATGTAGCGCATAAATGGGGCCTCCTGAGTGTCAGCCTGAGAGTTCGGACCATTCGTCGCTTTGCCCCCCAGCACCCACGACGTTATTCTGCATAGCAGCGAGGTTAGGGGGGAATTGTTAAAATGACAACAAGTGAAGACCAAATGCCAGACGTATCAGACGAACATATTGAACGCCTTAAAGAAAATATGGGTAAGGTCGAGCGGCTCTCGAAACGTCTGATCGATGTCATGGCGTCAAAAAAGTCGCACACCCCCGCTTTGGATGGCCCGAATCAAGAGCTTTTTGCACGAGCAGCAACAGCCTATTGGGCCGAGGCTTGGCAAAATCCCGCCAAACTGTTGGAACAGCAGATAGAATTTTGGGGAAAGTCGGTTCTGAACTTCGCTGAAGCGCAGCAAGCCCTGACAACCGGTGAAGTGGAGGACGAAGAAGCCAAGCCCGGGGACAAGCGCTTTGCCAACCCCATGTGGGAAACCAACCCTTATTTCCGTCTTATCCGTCAACAGTACCAAACCAACGCTCAGGCCATTGCGCAGGCTGTCGCCTCGGTCGACGATTTGGATGCCAAGGACAAGCGGCGCTTGCAGTATTTCTCGCAGCAGATAATCGACATGATGTCGCCGACCAATTTTCTGGCGACAAACCCGGATGCGCTGCAAAAGGCGGTCGAAACCGAGGGTCAATCGTTGATTCAAGGGTTGGAGAACCTTGTTGCAGACCTGGAAGCCAATGATGGCGAACTGGTCGTGAAGCTGGCAGATGAAAGCGCATTCGAGGTTGGTGGAAACCTGGCAACCACGCCGGGAGACGTGGTTTACCGCAATCGGATGATGGAACTGATCCAGTACAAACCTGCGACGGATACTGTGCATGAGACACCGATCGTCTTGTTCCCGCCCTGGATCAACAAGTTTTATATTCTGGACATGAAAGCCCAGAACAGCCTGATCAAGTGGATCACCGAGCAAGGTTACACCCTGTTTGTTGTAAGCTGGGTCAATCCGGATGAAAGCTATGCCGAAACCGGCATGGAGGATTATATTCAGGACGGCTTTTTGACGGCAATCGACGTTGCCAAGAAGATCTGCAAGGTCAAACAGGTCAATACAGTTGGCTACTGCATCGCGGGCACCACGCTCAGCCTGACTCTGTCACTGCTGAAACAGCGTGGCGACAAGTCGGTAAAATCGGCAACGCTGTTCACGGCGCTTACGGATTTTTCTGATCAGGGCGAATTTACACCATTCCTGCAAAACGATTTCATCGACGGGATTGAGGAAGAGGTGAACAAGGAAGGTGTGCTGCGCTCGTGGATCATGGCACGTACGATGTCATTCCTGCGGTCGCGCGATCTGATCTATGGACCGGCAATTCGCAGTTATATGATGGGCGAGATGCCTCCGGCCTTTGATCTGCTGTATTGGAACGGCGATGGCGCGAACCTTCCGGCCAGAATGGCCGTCGAGTATCTGCGCGGTCTGTGTCAACGCAACGAGTTTGCAACAGACGGTATTGAGCTGATGGGACACAAGTTGTCCGTCAGTGATGTGGACGTGCCCTTGATGGCCATTACCTGTGAAACCGATCATATCGCCGCCTGGAAAGACTGCTATCGTGGTGTTCAGAAGATGGGATCGCGGTCGAAGACTTTCGTGGTTTCAGAGTCGGGTCATATTGCAGGTATTGTGAACCCGCCAAGTAAAAAGAAATACGGGCATTACACAAACCCGGACCTGAAAGCGGATTCTGCTACCTGGCTGAAAGAGGCGGATTATCACGAAGGGTCCTGGTGGCCAATGTGGGACGCCTGGCTGAAGAAACGGTCCGGCAAACAAGTGCCTGCGCGCGTTGCCGGCGATTCGGATTATCCCAGCCTTGCACCCGCTCCGGGGACGTATGTTTTGGCAAATCCAAACGTCTGATTTCATTTTGAAACTTAAATTATTCTGCGCTGCAGCAAGAAAAAACTTGCAATGCTGCGTCGCAGCATTCATATTGTCCTCAAGCTGATGAAGCCCGGGGTGGGCCCGGACCGGCTAAAAGGATTAGGACAATGGCAAAGACCCAAGACTTTAGCGCGATCATGAAAGACATGATGGGCGCGTTCCCGGTGGACACCACCGCAATGGAAGATGCATTCAAATCGACCGCTTCGCTGAACGAGAAGCTGTCGGGTGTTGCTCTGGAAGCTGCTGAGAAATCGGCCGAGATCTCGAACAAATGGACCAAGGAAACCCTGGCCAAACTGACCGAGATGTCGAAAGCAAAGACAGAGCCTGCCGATTACGCAAAAGCGGCAACCGACTTTGCAAGCGCGTCGGCTGAAGTTGCAGCTGAAAACCTGGCTGCTTTCGCTGAAATCGCGAAAAAAGTTCAGACCGAAACCGTTGAGCTGCTGATGGCTGCTGGCAAAGACGTTGCAGAAGAAGCAACTGCTGCTGTCAAGAAAGCGACCGACGAGGTCACCACTGCAGCCAAAAAAGCTGCAACTGCAAAGTAAGAAACGTCCGCGAACCGCACCCAATCCTCCCATCTGGTGCAATCGCGTTGGGCAGGTCCATTGACCTGCCCTTTCTTTTTGTGCTGCGGTCGCATAACCTGTGCTGCAACGCATCATCCTTGGGGAGGGTACCCGGTGTCGGACCAAGAAAAACCGCTGCTGATCAAGCGCTATGCCAGCCGTCGGCTGTATAACACCGAGACCAGCGATTACGTGACGCTCGAAGATATTGCGGGGTTTATCCGCGAAGGGCGCGAAGTGCAGATCATCGACCTGAAAACCGGGGATGACCTGACACGTCAATATCTGCTTCAGATCATTGCCGAACATGAAAGCCGGGGCGAGAATGTGTTGCCGGTGAATGTGCTGAACGATCTGGTCCGCAGCTACATGGTGCCGGGCGGGGGAATGATGCCGCAATTCCTGCAAAGCTCATTCGAGATGCTGCGCGAAAGCCAAAGCAAGATGATGGAGAATATGAACGCCATGAACCCGATGTCGCAAATGCCGGGGTTCGACGCGATGCAAGCGCAGCAAAAAGCGTTCTTGAAAGCCATGACCGGTGGTTTGTCCGGCGGATGGTCCTCGCCAGACGAAGGCGAGGGCAAGGCAGAGCCCAAAGAAGATCTGGACGATATAAAGAAGCAGTTGGCAGAACTTCAGCAGAAGTTATCCAAGCTGAATTGAACTGATCTTGAAATGAAATGGCCCGCGTTTAGCGGGCCTTTTTCGTTTCAGGTGCCATAGACAGGTACTGGGCCGGTCACTTCACCCACCGAGGCCAACAGAATATCCGCGATCACGTCCAGCTCTTCGCGGGTCAAACGCACGGGAAGGCGCACATCACAGGCTTTCATCAGCATGGCGCGAGTCTGGGGCAGCTCGAATTTTTCGGGCATGAACTGCCAGTTCCAGAAAGCGCGGGCATTGTCCTCGCTCAGACCAAAGACCTGTACCTTCACGCCACGTGCCTCGGACGCGGCGGCAAAGGCGCGAATGTCGTCTTCGTGCATCCCAACCAGATTGAATTGAATCGAGTCTGGCGCGCGCTTCTCGGGTGCCAGCGGATCGGGAACGTTGATGTAAGTTGAGCTGTTAAGACGTTCGGCCACATAATCGTGGTTTGCCAGGCCGTCGCGTACACGGCGTGCCAGTTCCGGGATCTGCGGGCGGATCACCGCAGCACTCAGATTGCTCAGGCGCAGGTTGTACAGCGGCAGTTTATTCTGCCAGCGGGCAAAAGCTTCTTCCAGTTCGGGCGAATTGTCGCCATGCGGACCTTTGTGCTTCTTCCAGTTATGCTCATACGCGCCGGACATGATGACGGCGCGAGCGACCAGATCGGCATCGTCTGTGATCAGAATGCCGCCTTCGCCTGCATTGATCATCTTGTAGGACTGGAACGAGAAACAGCCGACCTTGCCAATGGTGCCTATATTGCGGCCATGCCATGTGGTGCCCAGCGAATGCGCGGCGTCTTCGATCACAGGAATGTCGCGCGCGTCGCACAGTTCCATGATTGCGTCCATGTCGGACGTATGTCCGCGCATGTGGCTGATGATCACTGCTTGAACGTTGCCCAGCTTGGCCTCGAAATCGGCCATGTCGATGCGATAGTTTTCGCCCACTTCGCACAGAACCGGAATACAGTCCGCGTGCACGACGGATGAAGGCACTGCCGCAAATGTAAAGCCAGGGATCAGAACACGCGCGTCGCGGGGCAAATCCAGCGCCTTGAGCGACAGGAACAACGCGGCAGAGCAGGACGATACCGCAAGCGCATATTTCGAGCCCAGCAATTCCGCGAACTCGGCTTCCAGCAAGGCCACCGGGGCATCTTGTGGCGCGGTATAGCGGAACAGATCGCCTGATTGCATCAAGGCGTCGATGGCTTCGCGGGCGGCTGCGGGGATGGGTTCGGCGTCATGGACGTTTGGTGGAAGCGTCATATTTGGATTTCCCGAATTCTATCTTTGGGAAAGATAAAGCTATTCACGAGGCAAGCCAAGCGCTCATTCGGCGCAGTGGCAAGAATTCACCAATCTGTCGTAAAGTACCTGGATCAGACCCCAAGCCGGTCGCGCAAAGCGAACCACGTCATCGCCAGCACCAGCAACGGGTTGCGCAAGGCAGGGCCGCCGGGGAAAGGCAGGGCAGGCACGCGCGCCATCGTGTCGAACCCCTCGGCCTGTCCCTGAATGGCCAGTGCCATGAGCTTCCCAGCATGGGTGGCGGTGCCGACACCATGGCCGGAATACCCCGAGGCTGACAGGATATTTGGTGCAACCCGGGCAAGGTAAGGCATCCGCCGCATGGTGATCGCAAGCGTTCCACCCCATGCATAGTCGATTTTGACATTGCGCAGATGCGGGAAAATCTCGGTCATGGGCTTGCGGACCTTGGCGGCAATGTCCGAAGGGAAACGGTAGCCGTAGCTTTCGCCGCCCCCGAACAACAGGCGACCATCCGCACTCAGGCGGAAATAGTTCACTACAAACTTGGTGTCCGCAACCGCGACATCCTGAGCCAGTACCCGCGCCGCATCGCTGCCCAAAGGTTCGGTGGCGGCAATGAAGTTGTTGATAGGCATGACCCGAGAGGCCACAGATCGATTGAGGTCGCCCAGATAGCCGTTGCAGGCCAGAATCACATGCTCGGCGCGGACACTCACGTTTGAGGTTCGGATCACCGCAGGCTGTGACTCATCTATCCCGGTGACCTCGGTGCTTTCGTAGATCCGAACGCCTGCTTTCGCTGCCGCTTTCGCCAACCCCAAGGCAAAGTTCAAAGGATGCAGGTGCGCCGCACCCATATCCAGATAACCGCCTTTGTATGCCGGGGACGGGCAGAGCGCGCGGCCTGCGTTTTCATCCAACAATTCGATCTGATCATAGCCGTACCGTTCAGACAGATGACCGGCATGATCATGCAACTCTTTCTGCTCTGAGGTGTTTAGGCCCAAAACCGCGATTCCGGGTTTCAAGTCACAGTTGATCTGGTGTTTGGCAATCAGGGACTTAACCAGATCCTTGGCGTCTTCGGCCAAATCCCACAGCTTTGCAGCATCCTCGTCGCCGACAAGACGTTCTAGATCTTCCTGATCCATCCGTTGCGCACTGCCCAACTGACCGCCGTTGCGGCCCGATGCGCCAAAGCCGACACGGTGTGCCTCAAGCAGCACGACATCGATCCCGGCTTCGGCCAGATGCAGCGCTGCGGACAGGCCGGTGTAACCGCCGCCGACAACACACACGTCCGCCTTGATATCTCCTGATAGCGCGGGAAAACGATCCATCGGGTTCGCCGTCGCGGCGTACCAGCTGGCAGGGTATTCGCCCCTGCGGTCATTGGAATAAAGCAGGTTCACGGTGTGTCTCAGACGTTGATCAGAAGGTGCTCGCGTTCCCACGGAGAAATGACCTGCAGGAACTCCTCGTACTCGGCCCGTTTCACGATGCCATAAACGCGGGCAAATTCGGGCCCAAGGACCTCGTGCAGGGCAGTGGCCCCGTCGAACAGATCCAGCGCTTCCCCCATGACCTGAGGAATATCCCCTTCGCCTTCATAAGCGTCGCCATAGAACTGACGGCGTGGGCGTTCCTGTTCGATCAGGCCCAGATAGCCACAGGCCAGCGACAAGGCGATGCCAAGATACGGGTTGCAATCCATCCCGGCGATACGGTTTTCGACACGGCGCGCCGCGGGGCCTGACAGCGGGACGCGGATACCGGTTGTGCGGTTGTCGCGGGCCCATTCCAGATTGATTGGCGCAGCGTGGTCCTTCACATAACGACGGTAGGAATTCACATAAGGCGCCATCACGGCCAGACCGGAGGGCAAGTGGTTCTGCAGCCCTGCAACGAAGTGGTAAAACGCATCCGTCTCACCGCCCTGCGGACCCGAAAAGATATTCTCACCCGTTTCCATGTCGATGATCGAATGGTGGATGTGCATGGCCGATCCTGGCTCTTCCTCGATCGGTTTGGCCATGAAGGTCGCAAAACAATTGTGGCGCAGCGCGGCTTCGCGGATCAGGCGTTTGAAATAGAAAACCTCATCGGCCAGCTTGATCGGGTTGCCGTGACGCAGGTTGATCTCCAACTGTCCGGCACCGCCTTCCTGCGTGATGCCGTCGATCTCGAACCCCTGATGTTCGGCGAAATCATAGATGTCGTCGATCACCGGACCGAACTCGTCCACCGCTGTCATGGAATAGGCCTGCCGGGCAGCCGCCGGGCGACCGGAACGGCCCATCATCGGCTTGATGCCCTGTGCCGGGTCGACATTGGGAGCGACCAAGAAAAATTCCATCTCGGGCGCAACAACGGGTTTCCAACCCCTGTCGTGATAGAGCTGCACAACACGCTTCAGCACGTTGCGTGGGCTGTAAGGGATTGGATTGTCATCCCGGTCATAGGCGTCGTGGATCACCTGCAGCGTCCAGTCTCCGGTCCAGGGCGCGGCGGATGTGGTCGAGAAATCGGGCTTCAGGATCATGTCCCGCTCGATAAAGCCATCTTCACCCGCAGCCTCGCCCCAGCCACCTGTGATGGTCTGGTAAAAGATACTATCGGGCAGATGGAAATACGACTGCTTTGCAAATTTCGAAGCAGGCACCGCCTTGCCCCGTGCAATGCCCGGCAGGTCCGAGATGATGCATTCAACCTCGTCCAGTCGCTGTCCGTGAAAGTACGCTTTGGCGGCTTCCGGCAGTTTATCAGTCCAATCAGCCATCAGGCTCTCTCTTTCTTTAGAAACTCGGCCATCTGGCGCGCGATGTTGGCATTGTCGTCTGGGGCCGTCTCCCGATTTTCGGCTTCGCGCATCAGGTCTTCGGGCACGACGCCTTTACCCCGCGTCCGCATCAGGCCCGAAACGAATCCGTTGGAAAATTCGGGATGGGCCTGAACTGTCCAGATCGTGTCACCGTAGGCCAGCATCGCATTCTGGCAGAACGCATTCTGGCCCAGAACGCGTGCCCCTTTTGGAGGTTCAACAACCTGATCCTGATGCCAGGCATTTAGCCAGATCTTGTTTCCTTCATAGTCGTATTCAGTGCGACCCACGGCCCATCCGCCCGAAAATTTTTCGACCTTTCCACCCAAAGCTTGAGCAATGATTTGGTGGCCAAAGCACACACCAATGAGCGGCTTGCCGCTTTGCTGGATTTCACGCACCAGCTTTTCCAGTGGGGCAATCCAAGGCAGATCTTCATAAACCCCGTGGCGCGAGCCAGTAATGACCCAGCCATCCGCATCGTCCGCACCGCTTGGGAAAACTCCATCTACGACCGCAAAGGTTTCGAACTCGAACCCATTGCCACCCAGAAGTTTGGGGAACAAAGCGTCATAGTCCCCGAATTCACCTTGCAGCACATCGGGGGTGTGACCGGTTTGTAGAATGCCGATTTTCATGTGTCACCAAATTTGATCAAATTAATCCTACCCGAGTCAGGCAGAAGCGGCAAGGGGGGTTAAACCGCCTCGAGATAGCTTAGCCAATGATCCTCTGGCGGAATATTTGTAAATCGAGTGACCTCTTGCCGCTTGGTCATGGTCAGATAGCGGATCAGATCGGCAGGGAACAGCCGGGCCACCAAAGGGTCGGAATCGAACCTGTCGATGGCGGTGGACCAGTCCGGCATCAACAGGGGCAAGTCGGCGATGTCATAGGCGTTTCCCGTGATCGGGGCAGGGGGCTGCAACCTGTCTTCGATGCCAACAAGCGCCGCGCCCAGCACTGCGGTCAGCATCAGATAAGGGTTGATATCCCCGCCCGCGACGCGGTGTTCGATGCGGCGTGCCGCCGGCGCGCCCCCCGGAATACGAATGGCCGCGGTTCTGTTTTCGTAGGCCCAGCACGCCCCCGTCGGCGCGTGTGCACCCGGAATAAGCCGTGTGTAGGAATTGCCGTGGGGCGCAAAGATCAGCGTGCTGCCAGGCATGGCCGCGACACAGCCCGCCACGGCAGAATGAAGGAAGTCGGTGCCCTCAGGTCCGCCATTGTCGAACACGTTACGCCCGTCTTGATCCAGAACCGAGAAATGCACGTGCATCCCGTTACCTGCATCATCCGCATAGGGTTTGGACATGAAGGTCGCCGCAAACCCGTGTTTGCGGGCCAGCCCGCGCGTCAATGCCTTGAAAAGCCACGTATCGTCTGCACAGCGCATGGCGTCTTGGTGGTTCAGGTTGATCTCGAACTGGCCGATACCGCTTTCTGATATGGCCGTCTGTGCAGGAATGTCCATATCGGCACAGCCGTCGTAAAGGTCAGTGAAGAAAGCCTCGAACGCATCCATCTCGGCAACCGACAAAACAGCCTCGTCTGACAGGCGGCGTCCGGTGATCGGATTCATCGGAGGTTGCGGTCGCGGGCCAGAGGCATCAACGAGCGTAAACTCCAGCTCTGTCGCAGCGACTACCGACCAGCCGCGTTGTGCATAGCGGTCTAGCATCGCTGACAAGGCGTGGCGCGGGTCTCCTGCAAATGGCTTTCCTTCGTCATCATAAAGGCTCATCGGCACCAAAGCCGTCTCACTCTCCAGCCAGGGAACCGGCACCGGCCCACGTTCGGTTGGACGTAACACGCCATCTGCGTCGCCGGTTTCAAAAACCAGCGGGCTTCCGTCGATATCAGCGCCCCACAGGTCTACGTTCAGTGCCGAAAATGGCATCCGTACTGCGCCCTTTTCCAGTTTGTCGGCGTAACCGGGCGGCACTCGTTTACCACGCATCTGTCCATTCAGATCACATGCTGCAACGCGAAAATTGTGCAGGGCGCTCAGGTCCATTGGGGGCTCCGTCGGTGCTACTCCCCCGAGATGTACTTCAATGTATCTGCTTTGTCATCAAATTTGATCAAATTTTGAAGGTAGTGTAATTGGAACCTCCCCGCGCCAGTTTGGCCCGGCGCGGGGAGGTGCTTTTAGGCAAAGCTCACGCCATGCTCTTCCATGGGCAGTTGCGCCACATGCACACCTGACAGGGCATTGATCGCGTTTGCCAGTGCAGGTGCCGACGGCGGCGTGCCAGGTTCTCCGACGCCTGTCGGCGCTTCGGCCGATGGCACGATATGCACGTCAATTGCGGCTATATCCCCAATACGCAGCGGCTCGTAATCCGGGAAGTTGTATTGATCCACAGCGCCGCTGGTCAGCGTGATCTGGTCACGCATCACGTGTCCAATGCCATAGCCGATACCACCTTCCATCTGGGCGCGTACAACATCGGGGTTCACCGCAATGCCGCAATCCACGGCGCAGGTGACCCTTTCGATCTTGATGCCAGTTTCGGGATCACCCGAGACCTCAACCACTTCGGCTGCGTAGGACCCAAAGGACTTGTGAACCGCAATCCCCTGTGACCGGCCTTCTGGCGCGTTGCCCCAGCCGGCTTTTTCTGCCGCCAGTTTCAAAACGGCGGCCTTGCGTTGTTGGTCAGGATTACTGGTGTCGGACAGGTGGGACAGACGGAATTCTACCGGATCACGGCCTGCGGCCTCTGCTACCAGATCCATCATGGTTTCCATCGTGTAGGCCGTGTGGGTATGGCCAACCGAGCGCCACCACAGCACCGAGGTTGCTTTTGGTGTGTCCGTTAGTCCCAGAGCCATGCCAGGAATATTGTATGGGCTGTCTGCAATACCTTCGATGGAACTGTGATCTACTCCGTCATGGACGGCAAAAGCCTCAAATGCCGTGCCTTTCATGATCGACTGACCGGCGACTTGATGTTGCCATCCGAGTATTCCGCCTTGTGTATCCAGTCCGACACGGACCTTGTGACCAAACGCAGGTCGATAATACCCACTGCGGATATCATCCTCGCGTGTCCATACCAGTTTCACCGGACGAGAACGGTCGGTAACGACAAAAGCCAAGGCAGCCTCGACTTGATAATCGGCATCCGGGGTTGCCCGGCGCCCGAATGAACCACCTGCCAGCATCGTTTTGATGTGAATCTTCTCGGGCGGCAGCTGGAAGATCTGCTGGTAGGCCATATGCGGACCAGTTGGCATCTGCGCACCATCATGGAGTACTATGTCCCCGTCGGCTGTCTGCTCAATAGTGCAGTTCAGCGGCTCCATTGGTGCATGGGCAAGCAGCGGGAAGTAGAAGGTCTTTTCGATAACCTTGTCCGCCCCTTCGATGGCCGCCGACACAGCCGCAAAGTCTGCCTTGTTCACGTTATACGTGGGTGCGGCGTCCAGAGCGGCCATGATCTCGGCCTTGATCTGGTCCGAGTCACGGGTTTCAGCACCGGACATGTCCCATTTGACCTCAAGCGCGTCACGCGCCTGAATCGCGGCCCAGGTGTTTTCTGCGTAAACAGCAACGCCCGCTTGATTGGGCAGGACTGCGGCGTTGATGTAACCTTTGACCTCTTTCGACGCGCTGTCGTCAAAGCCAAGCGCGATGCCGCCTTTAGATTCCGGACGCTTGATCATGGCGATCATCTGGTTCGTCAGATGCACGTCCATAGCGTACATCGCCTGACCGTTGCCTTTGATCGCCGAATCCTTGCGGCGCACCGTTTCATTGCCGATCAGGCGAAACTCGGACGGGTCTTTCAGGCGCGGTTCAGCCGGGGCCTCCAACTGAGACGCGGCGGCCACGAATTCAGCAATCGGTGCTGATTTGTCGCCCGCCTTAACGATGCCTTCTTGGATGGAAATGCCCGATGCATCCACGCCCCAACTTTGAGCTGCAGCGTTGATCAGCATCTCGCGCGCTGCGGCACCTGCCTGACGGTATTGCATCCAAGAGTTCGCCATCGCTGTCGAACCACCTGTGCCCTGGAAAGGACCGAACAGAAGGTTGTTGTAAACGTTCGGATCAGACGGCGCGAACTCGTACTCGATCTGGTCCATGGTCAGGCCGATTTCTTCTGCAATCAGCGTCGGCAGGCCGGTCGCAGGGCCCTGACCTTTTTCAAAGTGTTTGACGATGGCAGTCACCGTGCCATCGGCATCAATCTTCACAAACGGGTTGAACTGAGCGGTCTCGGACGAGGCTGCCGCCAGCGCACCATCAGGGCGGGTGCCAACCAGCAGCACGGCACCGGCAGCGGCGCCACCTTTCAGAAATCCACGGCGAGAGGTGTTGATGGTCATGGATCAGGCCTCCAGAATATCAGACGCGCGCTGGATCCCGGCGCGGATGCGTTGATAAGTGGCGCAGCGGCAAGCGTTGCCGGACATGTAGTCGTCGATCTCTTCAATCGACGGCTTGGGGTTTTCGGACAGCAGCCCGACAGCCGACATCACCTGACCGGACTGGCAATAGCCGCACTGGACCACGTCCAGCTCGACCCACGCCTGCTGAACGGCAGCGCCGATCCTGTCTTCACCAACTGCCTCGATTGTGGTGATTTCGGCGTCTTCGACGTCTTCGATATAGGTCTGGCACGAGCGGACAGGTTCGCCGTTCATATGCACGGTACATGCACCGCACGAAGCAACGCCGCACCCGAATTTTGTTCCGGTCAGTTTCAGTTCGTCGCGGATCACCCAGAGCAGGGGGGTTCCGGCTTCGGCGTCAACCTCATGGGTCTTGCCGTTCAATTTCAAAGTTAAGGACATTGGGGACTCTCCTGTTCGCGCTTGCTTCCTCAAGAGGTAAACTGGCGGGTTTACTCATGGCACATGATTTCACCTTTGTAAACTCTTGCGTTTACCTGGGATTTGACCAGCCCCTGTCAATGGGTCTATAGCTCGGGTATGAACGAATGCAGCGCACCGAATGCGTCCAAATACGCACAGATCATCGAAGCTGCCGTGACCGAGTTCCAGGAAAAGGGCTTTGCCGCGGCCAGTATGGATCGGATTTCAGCGCGGGCTGAGGTGTCCAAGCGTACGCTGTATAAGTACTTTGAAAGCAAGGATAATCTGTTCCGTTCTATCGTGGTTGAACTGTCCAACCGTTTTGCCGAAGTACTCGAAATCCGTTACGAAAAGGGTCGTGATATTCGAGAGCAATTGACCGAGCTGGCATGGGCCGAGGGGCGGATCTTGATGCTTCCCGACGTGATCGCCATGGCGCGGATGGTAGTCAGCGAAACTTTGCGCAATCCAGAGCTCGCGGCTGCGGCTCAGGGCAAACTCGATAAAACCAAAACCTTTATCACCATGCTGAAAGAAGCGGCCGAGGATGGGCAGCTGCGGATTGATGATCCGGAACGGGCAGGGCAAGAATTTATTGGTCTGATCAAGGCGCGGGCGTTCTGGCCATTGATGTTCAGCGGCGGCGCCCTGAGTGAACCTGAAATGGCCGAAACGATCGAAAACAGCGTTCAGATGATAATGAGCCGATATGGCATCGACCCGGATACCGGTGCCGCCTGAGGTCATCGGGACGGTGGTCGAGGAATGTGTTAGGGCTTTCCCGTCTGATTCGGGCGGCGGCAGTGCCATCCGAGCAGGCACCAGGATTTCAGGATTTGTCAGGACGGAGACGTTGCTGTGACAGGCAAGGCGACACAGGCGGCACGATTGAGCGTCGCACCCATGATGGACTGGACAGATCGGCACTGTCGTTATTTCCACCGACTGCTCAGCTCACAGACCCTGTTGTATACCGAGATGGTGACTGCCCCTGCGCTTGTGCGCGGCGGGGCATTGCACCTGCTGGACTTTTCACCGGATGAACATCCAGTAGCTTTGCAACTTGGCGGTTCGGACCCGAAAGAGTTGGCGCAAGCCGCGCGGTTAGGGGCCGAGGCTGGATATGATGAGATCAACCTAAACTGTGGCTGCCCGTCGGATCGGGTGCAATCAGGCACCTTTGGGGCGGTTCTGATGAAGGATCCGGGTCGCGTAGCAGACTGCGTGTCCTCCATGCGTGCTGTGGTGGACATAGATGTGACGGTCAAGTGCCGCATCGGTGTGGACGATCAGAATCCCGAAGAGGTGCTGCCCACGTTTCTGGAGCAGATCCGCGCAGCAGGCTGTCAGAGGGTCACGATCCACGCGCGCAAGGCGTGGCTGCAGGGGCTGAGCCCCAAGGAAAACCGGGATATTCCGCCTCTGGACTATGATCTGGTGCACCGGATGAAAGCGGCGTTTTCGGATCTTCACATCTCGATCAATGGTGGTATCGCCTCATTGGACGAGGCAAGGGCCCACCTGGAGGCTGGTCTGGATGGCGTGATGATCGGACGCGCAGCCTATCACCAACCGGGCGATATCCTGTCAGCAGCCGATCAGCGCATCTTTGCAACCGGAACACCGCGTGATCCCTTTAAGGTCGTTCAACAAATGGTGCCTTATGTCGAGCAACACCTTGCCAATGGAGGACGGTTGCACCAGATCACGCGTCATATGCTGGGTCTCTTTGCAGGCCGCCCCGGGGCGCGTGCATGGCGACGCGCCTTGTCCGAGGGGGCGGTGCACGAGGGGGCCGGGCCCGAGGTGATGCTGAAGGCGCTGGACCGCGTTGCGCCCATGGCAGAAGTTTAAGCGGCAGGGGGAACGATGCCCGAGACGATGTTGCTGGCCCAGATGCTGGGCCTTTTGCTTGTGATTGGGGCGCTGGCCGGCGTGCTGGCCGGATTGCTGGGCGTCGGCGGCGGCATTGTTCTTGTGCCGGCTTTCTTTTACGCGTTCCAATCCCTTGGGTACGGCGGTCCGCAGCTGATGCAACTGTGCCTTGCGACATCGCTTGCCACGATCATCGTGACATCGGTGCGCTCGGTTATGGCGCATAACAAAAAAGGTGCCGTAGATTGGGATATTCTGCGTAGTTGGGGCCCGGGTATCGTCATTGGCGCGATAATCGGCGTTCTGGTCGCGTCCGCCCTGCGGACCGAAGCCTTGCAGGCGCTTTTCGGAGTTCTGGGGATGGTAATCGGTGCTTATCTTGGGCTGGGCCGCGCTGAATGGCGGCTGGGCGATGTCATGCCCGGCGGGATCAAACGGGCAATTCTGTCGCCCATGGTCGGGTTCCTCTCGGTTCTGATGGGGATTGGCGGGGGCAGCTTTGGGGTGCCACTGATGAGTCTCTACAACACGTCGATCCACCGCGCGGTCGCAACTGCGGCCGGGTTCGGAGTGATCATCGCCGTGCCGTCGGTCATCGGCTTTCTGTTTCTTGAGATCGCGCCCGAACATCGGCCTCCATTAACCATCGGGGCCGTCAATATTGTGGCCTTTGGAATTGTTGTCGCGATGACGATGATCACCGCACCCTGGGGGGTGAAACTGGCCCATGCGATGGATCCAAAACCTTTGAAGCGGGTTTTTGCGGTATTTCTGACGCTGGTGGCCCTGAACATGCTGCGCAAAGCGGTTGGGCTATGAGTGATTTCTGGGCCAAAGGCTGGGTGACGTTCCCCTATGATCCAACATTGGCTGAGTGGGTGAGCCATGCGTTACCTGCTGCGCTTGCATCAACAACAGATCCTGCTCATGCGGAATGGTTGGACTGCGAAGGCACGTGGTTCATAGGCGTGGATGCCTTGCCTAATGACGCGCGGGGCAGGGTCGGCACGTCCGGACCGCTGACCGGGCAAGCCATGGCATTCATTGACGAACATTATGGTGATTTGCCCCTGCACAAAGGGCAGGTTTCGGTGATCCATCCGGGCTACCCGCGCCCGCGCCGCGGGGAAAATGAGGCTGCCACTCGGTACCGTCGAAACCGGGATGCAGCCCATGTGGACGGTTTGCGCCCAATGGGCCCGGATCGTCGTCGGCGCGTGGATGAACCTCATGCATGGATTTTGGGCATACCGCTGACCGAGGCCAGCGCCGATGCGTCTCCCATGGTGCTGTGGGAAGGCAGCCATCACATTCTGGGGGCTGCGTTCAGGGACGCGCTGAAAGATGAGCCACCAGAGGCACTGCACGAAGTTGACATTACAGACATCTATCAGGCCGCCCGCCGAGAGGTTTTTGACACCTGCCCGAGGGTTGAGTTGCCCGCCAAGCCGGGAGAAGCCTATCTGTTGCATCGCCATTGTTTACACGGCGTTGCGCCCTGGGCCGACGCGGCCGCTGCTGGGCCAGATGGACGGATGATCGCCTATTTCCGCCCTGAATGCTCTGGGGGAGTAGCCGAATGGGTCGAATCTGCCTAACCTCCTGTCATTATTTGGCTTTGGAGGATTTGACCGATGATTGTGGTCCAGACGAGTTCTGATGGTGCGCTGATAGAAGTTGAGTTGTCAGGGCAGGTTACAAGCGCCGATTACACAAACACCCTGGTTCCCGCGATCGAGGCCGCCCTGGCCGAGCATGACGCGGTGCGGCTGCTGGCCATCGTGCAGCCTGAATTCAAAGGGTATGATCTGGGTGCTGCATGGTCGGATACGAAGCTGGGGCTTAGCCATTGGCGCGGCTTTGACCGGATTGCCGTTGTTGCCGATCAGGGCTGGGTGCAGACCAGCATCCGACTGGCAGCCCCGATCCTACCCTGTCCGGTTCAACTGTTTGATCTGGCCGATCTGGAAGCCGCCCGCCGCTGGATGCGCGAGTCGCTGGGCTCGATCCACGTGACAGATTTGGGCGGGCCTTGTGTGCAGATCAGCCTGTTAGGCAAACTGGACCCCGAGGAATACAAGCAGGCAGAGCGTGATCTGGATGCTTTGCTGGAGGACCGCAATGGGTTCCGCTTGCTGATCGACCTGCGGGAATTCGACGGGTGGCAGGGGTTGTCTGCGCTGGCCGCACATTTTCGATTGGCCAGTCGTCATATCGGCCAGTTGGACCGTGCAGCGATCGTTGGGGACAAAACCTGGCAGCATATGGCGCAAAGGGTTGCCAGCCATATTCTGGGCACCCGGACCCAATTCTTCCCGTCCGAAGAGTTCGATAACGCAAAAACCTGGCTGGCTGCCGGATAAAAATCAGATACCAGCGGTCAGGTTCTCGAGCGTTGACCGTTGCCTGCGCCCCGTAGTTCCACACGTGATCTGGCGGTTTTCCCGCTGCACACTTTCTGTCGGCATTAAGAAAACATCATTAAATGTTAACGCAAGGGAAGCTTGAAGCCGTGCTTGTTGTTGTTGACTGGCGCGTCAAAAACAATCATTAGTCCGCGCGTTTTCCCCCTTATTTTGACGGAAAACATCTTTTACCACGCCTTGTCGCTGCGGGTTGCCACTCACGTTGAACTTACCGTTCAAGAGCTTGATCCCCTCGGAGCTCTTACTCGATCCGCAGCGACACAATAATTTAAAGTAGATTTTCTGAGATGAAGCTAAAGGGTTTAATGGAAAGAGTTCTGGAGCGCGCCGCTTGGGTCAAACAGCGATCAGAGCATGAGCGCACCACCGTCCAGCATGACAAAGCCACACGATCCGAAATGACGGCCTTGTTTGGAAATGAGCTGCGCGTATCAAGCGTTGAACGTGCCAATCAGGGTAAAACCGCAGCGCGGGAAACGGCAGGCTGAAGGCTTAAGACTCTTTCAGGCGAGCTGCCCGTCCACCGCGCCGTTTCGCCAGCCGCGGCTTGCGAGATGGCAGATCATCCATGATTTCAGCTCGCTCGCTGCTGTCCATTTTGGACCAGCGCGAGATTTCGTCAATCGTGCGATAGCACCCGGTGCAGATGCGTTCGGTCGGGTGAACAACGCAGATTTGGATGCAAGGGCTTTCGACCTCATTCCGTTTCCAAACCATGTTCGTCATTGACGGTCTCCGACCTCGTTACAAAAAGCGCAGTCTGTCCAGCGCCCCTTGCAAGATATATCCTGCGGCAACGTGATCAATAACCTGTCCGCGACGTTTTCGTGTCGTATCCGCCTCGAGCAGTGCTTTTTCTGCCGCAACCGTGCTCAATCGTTCATCCCAGAACCCGATGGGCAGATCGGTCAAACGCGACAGATTTCGTGCAAAAGCCCGTGTTGACTGGCAGCGTGGTCCCTCGGACCCATCCATGTTTTTAGGCAATCCCAACAGGATGCCACCGATCTCACGATCGGTCACGATCTCGATCAGACGTGCAGAATCCAACGTGAATTTCTTGCGTCGTACAGTCTCCAGCGGACTGGCCACCCCGCGCATTCGGTCGGACACGGCAACGCCGATTGTCTTTTCACCAAGATCCAGACCCATGAGCGCCGCCATCGGTGGCAACGCTGCTGCGAAATCCTCGAATGCGTCGTGGATCATTGGGCAATCCCGGCCTGCAAAGCGGCTGCGTCCAGGATTTCAAGCGCTTCGGAATTCCCGGCAAAGACTTGCATCGCCTCCTTGTGAATTTCGATGGCCCGCTGTCCCTGACCCAGAACACCCAAAGCTGCAATCAGGCGAGCCCATTCCTCGGGCGCTCCACCTTCAGTGGCCAGACGGTCGGACAGCTGGTTTACCATCCCCTGAATCATCTCTTGCCGTTCCTCGGGTGTCAATTCTGCCGCAGCGGCCATGTCTTCCTGACTGGGTCCGGGCGCTTCGCTCAGGTCTGGTGCGTTGAAGACACCGGCGCGAAAAGCCAGCTCATCGATCTGCGCCCGAATGGCCCTGGCCCAGGGCGCGCTGTTCGGGGAATCCTGAAGGGTTTGCACCCACAGGCGATAGGCCAGATCAGGGCGTCCGACCTGAGCCAGCATCTGCCCCCAGTAGTAACGCGCCGGACCATGGCGCGGGTCTCGGTTCAGCGCTTCGGTCAAGGCCTGTTCGGCTTCGGGCGACACATATCCGCCTGCCGCAAGGATCATCATCTCGGCAAGATCGGCATAGGCGTCGGTGGTGGCTGTGTCACCGGACAGTTCGATCACCTTTTGCTGCGCGGTATATCCCGCCTTGAAGTTACCTGCGTTGGTTTCGTGCTGTGCCAACAGCATCTGCCCCTGCAAATCATCCGGACGGGCGGCAACGGTGTCCCGCAGCTGGGTCAGGAGTGCTGCATAGCTTTCGTCCAGCTGTGCGGGCTGCGGAGGGGTAGCGAGCTGCTCGGCCGCGTCCTGAGGCGGGCGATTGGCGCGGACTTCTTCAGCCAGCTCCATACGCGCCGTCAGCGGCATGTCGGGCAAACCCACCGCGCCGGTTCGATCATACATAGCCATTGCGCCGCCGATCAGAAGCAGGGCGACAATAGTTACCGACACGATGGAAACGACCCGCGATGGCCCGGCATCTGCGTTGCCGTTTTTCATGTGCTCGTCAGCGGCCAGAATACGACGAGAGATTTCGGTCCGGACCCGTTCGGCATCCGCCTCACCGATCACGCCGCGTGCAAGGTCTTTGTCGACCCCTGCCAGTTGCTCGCGATAAACCTCGAGGTCATACGCAGCCGCAGGTTTTTTCCCCCGGCGTTTGCGCAGAAGTGTAAAGCTCAGGAAAGCCGCGATCAGCAGCGCGACAAGAAAAATCAGAACCCAGAACGTCATTGTCTCTCCGAAGATGTTGTCCTGACTTAGACCTGCTGGCCGCCCGACAAAAGGGACAAATGGCCGCGAATGAGCGACATGTCGCAATAGTGCGATATTGCGGCGTTGCGCGGCAGGGGTAATATGCAGTCACACGGCATATCTGCGCCCAATCACCGAACCGGATGGATTCGCACATGAAACACTATTCAGCCTTTGCTGTTGCGCGGGAAGCTCTGCGCTATCACACCGGATGGGAGCGCGCCTGGCGCTCGCCCGAACCCAAGAAACGTTATGACGTCATCATCGTCGGTGCTGGCGGGCACGGTCTGGCGACCGCGTATTATCTGGGTAAGAATTACGGCATTCAGAATGTCGCGGTTATCGAAAAAGGCTGGCTGGGCGGTGGCAACACCGGTCGCAACACGACCATCATCCGCTCGAACTACCTGCAGGACCCGTCCGCGGCGATCTACGAAAAAGCACGCAGCCTTTATGAAGACCTGAGCCAGGACCTGAATTACAACATCATGTTCAGCCCGCGTGGCGTGATGATGCTGGCGCAGACTCAGCACGAAATTCGCGGGTATCAGCGCACGGCGCACGCCAACGCACTGCAGGGTGTAAAGACCGAATGGATCACCCCTGAGCGTGTCAAAGAACTGGTTCCGATCATTAACCTCGACGGCCCACGTTACCCGGTTCTGGGTGCGCTGTGGCAGGAACGCGGCGGCACCGCACGTCACGACGCCGTGGCGTGGGGCTATGCGCGCGCGTGTTCGGCCATGGGCATGGACATCATCCAGCAATGCGAAGCCACCGGCGTGCGCTCGGATAACGGCCGAGTGGTTGGCGTCGACACCACCAAAGGTGCTATCGATTGTGACAAGCTGGGTATCGTGGTTGCGGGTCATTCCGGTCAACTGGCCGAGATGGCGGGTTTCCGTCTGCCGCTGGAAGCGATTGCGCTGCAGGCGCTGGTATCCGAGCCGATCAAGCCCTGCATGGATGTGGTCGTGATGGCGAACACCGTGCATGGGTACATGTCGCAATCAGACAAAGGCGAGATGGTGATCGGTGGCGGTACCGACGGGTTCAACAACTATACCCAGCGCGGGTCTTTCCACCACATCGAGGAAACCGTCCGCGCGCTGGTCGAAACTTTCCCGATGATCTCGCGCCTGAAAATGCTGCGGCAGTGGGGTGGGATCGTGGATATGACCGGCGACCGCTCTCCCATCTTGTCGAAGACACCGCTGCAAGGCTGCTTCATCAATGGTGGCTGGGGTACCGGTGGCTTCAAAGCCATTCCGGGCTCGGGTTGGGGCATGGCACAGCTGATGGCCACGGGCCACTCACCGCTGACCGAAGCCTTTTCACTGGATCGCTTCAAAGAAGGCCGCTTCATCGACGAAAGCGTCGCCGCCGGGGTGGCGCACTAAGGGGTCTGCCCGAGGTTGCCAAATAATAGAATTCTGGTCGGCCACCGAGCCGACCGACCGCCAAAAAGGATGACGATATGCTGATCCTGAACTGCCCATATTGTGGCGTTGATGCCGAAGAAACCGAACTGGCCGCTGGTGGCGAAGCGCATCTGAAGCGTTTCGGTCCCGGTTCATCGGATGGCGAATTCCACGACTACCTGTTCATGCGCGAAAACCCAAGGGGCGTTCATTTCGAACGCTGGCGCCATGCTAATGGCTGCGGCAAGTGGTTCCATGCCGCGCGCTGCACACAAACGCTCGAGGTCTTTGGAACCTATCCTGCCCAGACCACTGAGCCACCGCAAGAAATCAAGGACACCATCACGGCGAAACGTCCGGGATGGAGCTGGAGAGACTTCTCCTGATGCTTCATCTTTTCCAAAATACTCCCGTCGGAGGCACTGACGCCTCCACCTGCGAAAGGTCCGCACCATGAGCACCCGTCTCGCAAAACAAGGCCGGCTGATTGACCGGTCGAAAAAGGTCACGTTTACGTTCAACGGCACCTCAATGCAGGGGTACGAAGGCGATACGCTCGCTTCTGCTCTGCTGGCCAACGATCAGATGATGATGGGCCGGTCGTTCAAGTATCACCGGCCCCGCGGCGTTGTCGCCAGCGGTGCGGAAGAGCCGAACGCACTGGTCGGTCTGGGGCAGGGCAACCGGTTCGAACCGAACCAGCGTGCCACCACGACCGAGGTCTTCAACGGTCTGACCGCGATTTCGCAGAACCACTGGCCGAACCTCGAGTTTGACATTGGTGCGGTGAACACGGCGTTCGCGCGGTTCCTGCCGGCTGGCTTCTACTACAAGACGTTCATCCATCCCAAACCGTTTTGGAAACACGTTTACGAACCGATCATCCGCCAGTCTGCCGGTCTGGGCAAAGCACCCGACAAGGACGGCAGTGATGCGGATACCTATGAACATTTTTATGCCTTCACCGATGTTCTGGTGATCGGCGGCGGTGTGGCCGGTCTGCTGGCCGCCAAGGCTGCGGCGCAATCGGGTGCCAAGGTCCTGCTGATCGAGCAGACTGCGCATTGGGGTGGTCGCGCTCCGGTTGACGGTGGCACCGTTGATGGTGAGCCTGTGGATAAGTTCGTGGAGCAATTGGTTTCCGAACTCGAAACAATGGACAACGTTACTATGCGCGCACGCTGCATGGGCGCGGGTGTTTATGACCATGGTTATGTGCTGGGTTACGAGCGTCTGACCGACCACACGCCGGGCGTGCAAGGCCCGCGCCATCGCTTGTGGCGCATTCGTGCCAAACAAGTTGTAACTGCAACAGGCGCAATCGAAAGGCCTTTGTCCTTTGCTGGAAACGATGTTCCTGGCGTGATGCTGGCTTCGGCCATGCGCGACTATGTTGTGAACTGGGGGGTGACTCCGGGGGATCGGGTCATCGTCGCCACCAACAATGATGACGCTTACCGCACCGCGATCACCTTGAAACAGGCGGGTGTGGATGTTTTGCGTATTGTTGACGCTCGGGCAACGGCTGGGCCTTTGGCAGAAGAAGCGCGTCAGTTGGGTATCCGCGTCGATCCGGGCAAAGCCATTGCCAAAGTCAAAGGCGGCAAGCGCGTCAAAAAGGTTGCAATCTGTAATCAAGAAGGCGTCGGCGGTGCGCGTGAAGAGGTTGAGGCAGATGCGGTCGCCATGTCGGGCGGCTGGTCACCGGTGGTGCACATGTGGTCCCATTGCGGCGGCAAGCTGATTTGGGACGACGCGAATGCTCATTTCCGTCCCGACCCGTCTCGTCCGCCTTTGGGTGCGAACGGAGAGGGGTTTGTCGTTGCCGCAGGCGCGTCTAACGGCCCTCTGGCGTTGGAAGACGTCCTGACTGACGCCCACGCCGCAGGTAAGGCTGCCGCCAAGGCGGCTGGCTTCAAGCCCAAGAACACCAAGGCACCAGCTGGTGAAACAACCGTCGAAGCACCGATGGAAGCAGTTTGGCTGATGCCCGCCAATGCCGAGGTGCAACTGCGTATGAAGTCCTGGCTGGACTTCCAGAACGACGTCAAAGTTTCGGACGTCCAACTGGCTGCACGTGAGGGTTACGAGAGCGTAGAGCACACCAAACGCTATACCACGCTTGGTATGGCGACGGATCAAGGTAAGTTGAGCAACATCAACGGCTTGGCGATCCTTGCTGACGCACTTGAATCTGAAATCCCGAAGGTCGGTACAACCACGTTCCGCCCGCCGTACACTCCCATCTCTATGGGTGCGATCGGTGGCGAAGCGCGCGGCGATGTATTCCAGCCAATCCGTCAGACTCCGATGCACAACTGGCACTACAAGAATGGCGCTGATTGGGAACCGGTCGGTCACTGGCGCCGGACTTATGCCTATGTCCGTCCCGGTGAATCCGTGCATGACGCGGTCAATCGCGAGGTGAAGAACACGCGTGAGAACCTGGGCCTGCTTGATGCCTCGACGCTGGGAAAGCTGATCGTCAAAGGGCCTGATGCTGGCAAGTTTCTGGACATGATGTACACCAACATGATGTCCACGCTGAAGGTCGGCAAATGCCGCTATGGCCTGATGTGTTCCGAGAATGGATTCCTGATCGACGACGGCGTTGTCGCCCGGATCGACGAAGACACGTGGCTGTGCCACACCACCACCGGCGGGGCCGAGCGCATCCATGGTCACATGGAAGAATGGTTGCAGACCGAATGGTGGGACTGGAAAGTCTACGTCGCCAACGTGACCGAGCAATATGCGCAAGTCGCTGTGGTCGGCCCCAACGCCCGCAAGGTGCTGGAGAAACTGGGCGGCATGGATGTCAGCCGTGAGGCGCTGCCCTTCATGGAATGGCGCGATGGCAAGATCGGCGCGTTCGATTGCCGTGCTTATCGCATCTCGTTCTCGGGCGAGTTGTCCTATGAGATCGCCGTCCCTGCGTCTCAGGGTCAGGCGTTCTGGGATGCTTTGATCGAGGCAGGCAAAGAGTTCGGCGT
Source organism: Ruegeria sp. CDSA021 (assembly GCF_059612325.1). Classification (NCBI taxonomy): domain Bacteria; kingdom Pseudomonadati; phylum Pseudomonadota; class Alphaproteobacteria; order Rhodobacterales; family Roseobacteraceae; genus Ruegeria; species Ruegeria sp. CDSA021. The sequence continues at coordinate 212,809 of NZ_JBXWQJ010000006.1, read as the reverse complement.
GATGCCATATGGCACCGAATGTCTGCACATCCTGCGGGCCGAGAAGGGCTTTATCATGATCGGCGATGAGACCGACGGCACGGTCATTCCGCAGGATCTGGGGCTGCACTGGGCGCTGTCGAAAAAGAAAGAGGACTACCTCGGCAAACGCGCCCATTCGCGCAGCCACATGGCCGATCCCGAGCGCTGGAAACTGGTCGGGCTCGAGACTGTGGATGGATCTGTTATTCCCGATGGTGCTTATGCGGTGGGTGAAGGCGTCAACGCCAACGGTCAGCGCAACATGATCGGGCGTGTGACCTCGACTTATTACTCGGCCAATCTGGGCAAAGGCATCGCTATGGGCCTGATCAAGCATGGACCAGATCGCATGGGCGAGATTGTCGAGTTCCCGGGCACCGATGGTAAAACCTACAAAGCCAAGATCGTGGACCCGATCTTCTTCGACAAGGACGGGGAGAAGCAGAATGTCTGAACCCATCAGCGCACTGAACCACGCCAGCTATGACGGCATCGCCAAGGTCACGGAATGCGGCCTGCAAGGCATGATCACTCTGCGCGGTGATCTGTCCGACAAGGTTCTGGCCAAGGCCATCAAGGACGCCACCGGGCAGAAAGTGCCCGGTCAGCGAGAGGCACTGGTCAAGGGCGACACCGGAGTCTGCTGGATGTCTACCGACGAATTGCTGGTGCTGGTGCCATACGCCGAGGTTGAGGCCAAATTGGCCGCAATGACCAACGCGCTCAGCGGTACTCATGCTCTGGCGGTCAACGTCTCGGATGCGCGCGCGGTTTTCAGTATCTCGGGTGCCAGCGCGCGTGAGGTCCTGGGCAAAGTCGCTCCGGTTGAACTATCGGCAGAGGCATTCCAACCCGGCCAAATCCGCCGCTCGCGTCTGGCGCAGGTGGCGGGGGCGTTTTGGATGGACGACGCCGAAACCTTCCGTGTTGTCTGCTTCCGGTCGGCGGCCGATTACGTTTTTAAACTGCTCAAGGTTGCAGCGCAGCCAGGCAGTGAGGTTGGCGTTTACTAACCATTGAATCAGCACAGTAGATTAGAGCCGCCCGCGTCTCGTGGGCGGTTTTTTTGTGGAAAGGCAATCAAGTCGGTTTTCTTGCGGTTAGTTGCACCTGTGGTCCTGGGCATAATCGATTTGCATTCATTTGGGGAAAGTGGTTCTGTAAATTCGCTTTAGGAGCAAAAAAAGTCTTAGGTTCAAAAGGTTGAGTACGAATAAAGAATTAAAGTTCTTAGGTATTTGGATCGATTTTCCCTGGCAAAGCTCTGTTATTCGCAGCTGCGGTTTTACGAAAAACACCATCACCCCTTCAAACAATTCAACTCGTACACGTTCTTCTTACGCGAGAGAGCAGGGCGAGGGTTTCAAGGTGACGATGGAAAGACATTGGAACGAGGTAGTTTAAATGAAATTAGCGTCTCTTTTCTTGGCTTTTGGCCTGTCCGCAACTGCGTTGCAGGCGGAAGTAAAAAGCTATGATTGCGACCTACACAGCACACAGGACCGGGGTTGGGTGCCGTCCACGGTGATCTTGAGTGTTGACGCGGATAATGGTCTCGCAAGGGCCTATGACGGGGCAATTCGGTATTCGAACGAACTGAATAATATTGATGTTGAAACTCCAATGGATGCGCAGTTCAAAAAGACACGAAAAGGAGAGTACCGCCTGTCGTGGCGCGTAACGTTACCTGCGCAGGCGACGGGTAACTATAGGGTCGCCTGCACCGCAACGCTCGATCCCAAAAGTAACGCCTTAAAAATGCGGGTCAGTTTCCCACAATCAAATGTATCGACACGTCCTTTTGGAAAAGGCGCGTGTAAACCAATCGCATCTGGCAGCCTGTATTAAATCGTCGTTGTGTTGTCGGGCTAAGTGTAACTCTCAGCCCGTCAGCAAAAACGTTTCGAACCCGGACAGGGCCGTTTCGTTGGTCAAACCTTCGAACCCGGCAGCGGGTTGGCCGCTTGGCTGACACTCTGAGTAGAATGAAAGAAGATTTGCGATCTGATCCATACGGTCTTTTCGAACTTTCGGGTCCAGCAAACCGGCATGTGTCGAAAGGTAGAGCGCAGGGCGATGTTCTTTTAACCAGGGCACCAGTGTCGGTAGAACCGTGTATTCCGCCCCTTCGATATCCATCTTAACCAATGACACGCGGGAAAGATCGTTTGCAGCCGAGAACTGATCCCACGCAATAGTCAACGCATCAGACCCGTGCGCGCCGTCGTGAAGCAGGGAACTGGTGGAGTCCCCCGGCTCGCCCCGAACAGAGGCCATGCGGGCTACGCCAAAATTGTCGGACAGGGCGACGCCAAAGGCCGAGACATTCTGAATATCATTCAGATCCAGATTCCAGGCCAGATGCCTGTACGCGGTGGGGTCAGGTTCAAAACACCACACGTGACGCGCCTTGCGAGCGCCGTAAAGGACCGTGGGGCCGATCCATGCCCCGATGTCAAGATAATCGCTTTCCAGAGACAGGAACTGATCCAACACCGCAAAGGTTTCGGGTTCCCAAGCGCCAGCAGAGGCTTTGCGCCAGAATTTCGAATGGTAGGGGTCCAGGCGAAATGGCTCTCCGTTCAGGGTGCCTTCATAGTAGCCGCGGGCACGGTAGAACATCTTGCGCACCTGTGTCAGCATCGCGGACCTCCGGGTTTTATTGTCTCGCCCCTTGACCTGCGGCGGCTGCCACAGCATTTAACCGTTGGGAACCGCAACTTTCATTTAACAGGGGGCCGACATGGCTTTTGAACTTCCTGATCTTCCTTATGCACATGATGCGCTGGCAGCCAAGGGTATGTCCGCGGAAACGTTGGAATATCACCACGACCTGCACCACAAAGCCTATGTCGACAATGGCAACAAGCTGATCGCTGGCACCGAGTGGGACGGCAAGTCGTTGGAAGAGATCATCGTTGGCACCTACGACGCAAATGCAGTGGCGCAGAACGGTATCTTCAACAACATCAGCCAGCTGTGGAACCACAACCAGTTCTGGGAAATGATGGGCCCCGGCGACAATGCCATGCCTGGTGAACTGGAAAAGGCGCTGACCGAGAGCTTTGGTTCGGTTGACGAGTTCAAATCGCAGTTCAGCGCCGCTGGTGCCGGTCAGTTCGGCTCGGGCTGGGCGTGGCTGGTCAAGAACGCAGACGGCGCGTTGTCTGTCACCAAGACAGAGAACGGTGTGAACCCGCTGTGCTTTGGTCAGACCGCCCTGCTGGGGTGTGATGTGTGGGAGCACTCGTACTACATCGACTTCCGCAACAAACGCCCCGCCTACCTGTCGAACTTCCTCGACAACCTGGTGAACTGGGAAAACGTCGCGTCGCGGATGTAATGAATTGAACCGACGTCGGTTTATAAAGGGCCTGCTGGCGGTGACGCTGGCAGGTCTAGTCACGTCAGCCTACGGGTTTTTCATCGAACCCGCAGTGCGGCTGCGCGTGCGTAAATGGCGCGTGCGGCGGGACGATTGGACCGCACCACCGCTCAGGATTGCTGTGCTGTCCGATTTGCATGTGGGCGAGCCCTATGTTGGATTGGAGCGCGTGAGGCAGGTTGTGCGTCGTACCAACGCGCTGGCACCTGATGTGATCCTGCTGCTGGGCGATTTCTTTGCAAGCCACAAGGGTGTCTCTGATACCGTTGAGATGCAGGATCTAGCACCTGTGCTGGCAGGGCTTGAGGCGAAGAATGGTGTCTTTGCCGTGCTGGGCAATCATGATTGGTGGGATGACAAGCCGGCACAGCGCCGTGGAGCAGGGCCCAATCGCTATGCCGACATTCTTGAACAGAACGGTATTGCGGTTTTGTCTAATGCCGCCGTGAAACTCGAGACCCCTGGTATCTGGCTGGCAGGGCTTGAGGATCAACTGGCGATCTGGCGCAATGGCAAAACGCAGGGGTTGGATGATCTGGAAGGAACCATGGCCCAGATCACCGATGATGCACCGGTTGTGATGATGGCGCATGAGCCCGATATTTTCCCTCAAATGCCCGACCGGGTGGCTTTGACACTGTCAGGGCATACTCACGGCGGACAGGTGCGTCTGTTTGGATGGTCGCCCGTAGTACCGTCGAAATTCGGCAACCGGTACGCTTATGGCCATGTGCGCGAAGGCGCGCGCGATCTGGTGGTGTCGGGCGGTATCGGATGTTCGATCCTGCCGGTGCGCTTTGGCGTGACGCCCGAAATCACCGTCATCGAGATGTCAGCCTAAAGGGTTGATGACCCGCAGGTGAAAACCCGCCGATGTGTTCCCTTTCGGTTCAGCCGCATCTTGTTTGCCACTCTGCAATACACATCTTTGTAGGGCGGAGGGAGAGAACCGCACACCAAATCAAAATGACCGGGCTGCGCACAGTTGGTGCGTCAACGAACCCGTGTGCCCGGCAGGTCGAGGGATACCCGGAGAACAACCTTAACAGGAGATCGCAATGGTCGCACTTACACAGGGAACTTGGGTTATTGTTGCAGATGGTGAAAAAGCGCTGGTGATGGAGAACATCACCGATGCAGACGATCCCAATCTTGTCGTTGTCGCTGTTGAAGAACAGGACGGTCCGACCACAAAGCCGTCAGACCGTGCAGGTCGCCGGAATGACGGTGGGCCAAAACAAAAATCCGCTTTAGAAGATCCGACATGGAAGGCCCATGCAAAATCCTTGTTTGTGCAGGACCTGGCGAATTTGCTGAATCGCAAGGGGCTGAAAGGGGCGTATAACCGGTTGGTTCTGGTAGCCAGCCCTCATGTTCTGGGTCTGTTGCGGCGCCGGTTGCACACTGAGGTGCTGGGCAAGGTCGTGGCCGAGGTCAACAAGACCCTGACCAATCATCCTTTGCACAAGGTCGAGCAGGTTTTGCACCAAAGCCTGAAACCCAAGACCCGACTGGCTTGATCAATACGGCGGGCGGATTTTCCGCCCGCACTGTTTTCCAGCGTCAGTACAGTTTGTCACGCAAGGCGACCATGGCCGCATCGGCGTCTTCAACCCATGTGATAAAGTCTGACAGGGACGCGTCGGCAAAACCTTGACCGATCACCTGATCCAACAGCGAATGCAACGTATCCCAATATCCATTCACGTTCACCACGACGATGGGCTTGTCGTGCAATCCCAACTGGCGCCATGTGAGAGCCTCGAACAATTCGTCTAATGAGCCGGGACCACCGGGCAACACGACCACCGCATCGGCGTTCATGATCATGACCTTCTTGCGCTCGTGCATTGTTTCGGTGATCACGAAATGGGTCAGATCCGTTTTTCCGACCTCACGCTGAACCAGATGCACCGGAATGACGCCAAAGGTCTCACCACCGGCATTTTGCGCGGCGCGGGCCACTTCGCCCATCAAACCCACATCCCCGGCACCATAAACCAGCCGCCAGCTTTCCTGCGCAAGTAGCATGCCGAACTGCCTTGCGGTTTCAGAATAAGACTTCTCGGCTCCATTGCGTGACCCGCAATACACACAGATTGATTTCTGAAACATCAAAGGGGGGCTCCGGGGTTGTGTCAGAGGTTTTGACCCGTGATAGCGGGATTGATAGGTTGGCTCAACTGTCCGCCGGAAGGCTTTTGAACGTAAAGCTTTTGCTCGGTGGAGTGAAAGGAAAATAATGGACGCCAAATCGGGAAACGGAAGCTCGGGCAATTTCATCTGGGGAGTGATTGCGGGTCTTGTTGCAATATTGGCTGCGGGGGGCCTGTATCTGTCCGGATTCTTCACCAACGCGCCAGAGCCTGATGCAAGCGCACCGCAGGAAACCGCTTCTGCCCCGGTTGTTTCCGAACCGGCAGAAGAAGTGCCGGAAGAAGCAGAGGTAGCGGAAGAGATTGCAGGAGCAGAGCCGTCTGAGCCCGGCACCGCAAAGACAGATGAAGCACCTGCAACAGCAGAAGACCCGGCTGAGACGGAAACAGCCGACGCCGCAGAGGCAGAGGGTGCGCCCGCGCCAGCCGCGCCTCCGGTCTTGGACCAGATTTTTGTCGAGACTGACGGCACCGCGCTTCTATCGGGTGACGCAGAGCCCGGCAGCCAGATTGAGGTTCTTCTGAACGGCGAAGTCGCGCATTCCTTTACCGTAGACGGCAGCGGTCAGTTCGCTGAATTTGTGACAATCCCCTTCAGCGAGTCCGCACAGGGGCTTGTTTTGCAAAGTACGGACGGGGCGCAAACGACGCAATCCGACGACTATTTGATCGCCGCCTTGCCCAGGCCGGTCAAAGAAGAACCTGTTGCCGAGACAACGCCCGAAGCCGAACAGAGCACGTCGGAGGACGTGCAGGAGCAGGTGGCCACAGTCGACGACACGCAGCCGGATGCCGGTTCCGCAGCAGAAGTTTCGGAACCTGAAACTTCCGAGCCCGAGGCTGAGACAGTTGAAACCGCCGATCTGCCTGACGAAACCCCAGAGCAGGACCAGCAGGTCGCCGTGCTGCGATCTGGCGAAGAGGGTGTTGAACTGGTGCAACCTCCGATCGTGCGGGATACCCCGCCTGAGCAGGTCGCGCTGGATACGATCGGGTATTCTGATACCGGTGACGTGCAACTGACAGGACGCGTTCAGGATGGGGCCGCTATTCGGTTGTACCTGAATAATCGTCTGGTTGCAGATCTTGCCCCGGAACAGGATGGATCCTGGCGCAGCGATCTGGAGGACATTGACCCTGGTGTCTACACACTGCGGGTTGACGCCGTGAACACGGATGGCACAGTCCTCAGCCGGGTCGAAACCCCGTTCAAACGTGAACCGCTTGACGTGTTGCAGGCCGCAACGGAGGTGGATCAGACGGGAACGCCGCAAGCAACCCCCTCGATCCGGTCTGTCACGGTGCAGCAGGGCGACACTTTGTGGGCCATCTCGCGTGATAGATTTGGCGATGGTGTCCTGTATGTGCGGCTGTTCGAAGCCAATCGTGGCTTGATCCGCGACCCAGACCTGATCTATCCCGGGCAAATCTTTACAATCCCGGAATAATCAGCCCTTCTGGCCTTTTATGGGCAGAGGTCTAACTCTGACCGCAGACAAGGCACGTGATGAGACGCACAGCTCCTATGACTTCGCAAGACATGGTGTCAGATGACGAACGCAGCTCGGGCTGGCGGACAATCCGCAAGGTTACCCCTTATCTATGGCCCGAAGATGAGCCATGGGTAAAACACCGCGTGGTCCTTGCCATGGGAATGCTGGTTCTGGCCAAGCTGATCGCGGTCTATACTCCTATCCTTTATAAAGGTGCGGTTGACGCACTGGCGGGTGAGGGCGTGCCGCCGCTGGCGCTGGGCGCGGTTGGGTTGACCGTGGCCTATGGCGTGGCGCGGATGATGACAGTGGGCTTTCAGCAATTGCGGGACGCGGCCTTTGCCCCTGTCGGTCAGCGGGCCTTGCGGGCGCTTGCGCTCGAGACGTTTCAGCACATCCACAACCTGTCGATGCGTTACCACGTCACCCGACGCACCGGCGGGCTGAGCCGTATCATCGAACGGGGCGTCAAAGGGGTCGAGTTTCTGCTGCGCTTTATGCTGTTCTCGATCGGGCCGCTTATTCTGGAACTGTTGCTGGTCGCCATCATCCTGATGTGGCTTTTCGACGTCTGGTATCTGGTTGTCGTGGCCGCAACCATTGGCCTTTATATCTGGTTCACCTTTGCGGTGACAGAATGGCGGGTGAAGCTGCGGCGTGAGATGAACGATCAGGACACCGAGGCCAACCAGCGCGCCATCGACAGCTTGCTGAACTTCGAAACTGTCAAGTATTTCAATGCCGAAACCCGCGAAGCTGAACGGTATGACGTGTCGATGAAGGCGTATGCGGGGGCTGCGCTGAAGACGGCCTATTCGCTGGCATTTCTGAACTTCGGACAGTCGCTCCTGATCACCTGCGGATTGATCGGTGTGATGGTTCTGGCCGCAATGGGTGTGCAGAGCGGCAGCCTGACGGTGGGCGATTTCGTCATGGTCAACGCCTACATGATCCAGATTACCGTGCCATTGAACTTTCTTGGGACAGTTTATCGGGAAATCCGGCAATCCCTGGTCGATATGGGGCAAATGTTCGATCTGCTTGAACAACCCGCCGAGGTTACAGACAAGCCCTGTGCACCGAACCTGAAGGTGAACGGGGGCGAAGTCACGCTTGAGGATGTGCATTTCGGCTATGACCCGGAACGCGAAATCCTCAAGGGCGTGTCCCTGACTGTCCCGGCCGGGAAAACCGTGGCCATCGTGGGGGCAACGGGTTCGGGTAAATCGACCATCGGGCGGCTCTTGTTCCGGTTTTATGATGTGACCAAAGGGGCGTTGAAGATCGACGGTCAGGACGTTCGCGACGTAATGCAGGCCAGCCTGCATTCCGCCATCGGTGTCGTGCCGCAGGACACGGTGCTGTTCAACGATACTATACGCTACAACATCGCCTATGGCCGTGACGGTGCGTCCATGGAAGAAGTCGAAGCCGCAGCCAAAGCGGCGCAGATTCACGACTTCATTTCCTTACTACCGGATGGGTACGATACCAAGGTGGGCGAGCGGGGTCTGAAACTCTCGGGTGGTGAAAAACAGCGCGTCGGGATTGCACGTACCTTGCTGAAAAACCCACCGATCCTGTTGCTGGACGAAGCAACCTCGGCGCTGGATACGGATACCGAGCAGGACATCAAGGATGCTCTGGCCCGCGCAGGCAAAGGGCGGACAGTGATCACCATCGCCCATCGCCTCAGCACCATAGCCGAGGCGGATCAGATCGTGGTTCTAGAGGCCGGAGAGATCATCGAACAGGGTACGCATGATCAACTGCTGGCAAGGTCCGGGCGGTATGCTCAACTTTGGAGTCGTCAGCAATCAGACGGAGAGGCGGCCTAGGCTCCTTGCACAGTGCGATATGTGGTAGGATACGATGAGCGAAGGAGGTTGCTGCCATGGTTACCAGAGTGAAAAAACGATTGCTGCCGTTTGCTATTGCGGTTTTTCTTCCTGTCGCCGCTGCGGCGGACCCCATCGTCGGGGATTGGAAAACCGAACCGGATCGAAAGAACCTGATCTCACACATCAAAATCTCAGCCTGTGGAGATAAGTTTTGCGGCCAGATCCTTTCGGCCTATGACGCGTCAGGCAAGCAAGTCCAAACGCCAAACGTCGGGAAAAAGCTGTTCTGGGATGTCGCCAGCGAAGGCAGTGGAAAGTATGGCGGCGGTGAGTTCTGGGTTCCACTGATCAACGTAGACGCCGTGCCGCAAATGACGTTGCAGGGGGATAAACTGCTGGTGAAGGGCTGCGAGCATGAGATTTGCGCACACCAGACATGGTCTCGTCTGTGATTTCAGCCGAATAGAAAAGGACCGGAAGTTCCGGTCCTTTATGTTATTCAGCGGCTTTCAAAGGCGGCTCTGACGGATGATCGGGTTGTTTCGAACCGCCGTCTTTTGTCGGCCTTCCGGATAGGAATTCATCCTCCCAAATGATCTCGGTTGCCTGCATTTGACGGGCAGAGAGACCAATGGCCATATCCTGCGCAATCTGGCTGGATCGGCCTGCGGTAACGCGCGCCAGCAAGCGGCTGAGCCACACTACATAGGTCGTCACCCAAACCCGCAACGCCAGAAGGGACGGGGTCACGATCAATGTCAGAACAGTCGCGATCCCCAGACCAAAGACCACCGCTGTTGCCAGCTGTTTCCACCACAGGGCAGTGGGACTGTCGATGGAATAGCCGCCATTGATAAAGTCCAGCGACAGGCCGAACATCATCGGTGTCAGACCAGCCATCGTGGTCAAGGTGGTCAGCAACACCGGGCGAATCCGAGCTTCCGCGGTGCGGATGATCGCCTCGATCCGGGGCATGTAGGCACTGTATTCCTGATAGGTATCGATCAGAACGATATTGTTGTTCACCACAATTCCCGCCAGCGCCACGATGCCGGTCCCGGTCATGATGATCGAAAACGGTTGTTCCATCACGATCATACCGATCAGAACCCCGGTGGTCGAAAGAATGACTGCCAGCAAAACCAAAACCGAGTTGTAGAACGAGTTGAACTGCGCCAGCAGGATGACGAACATCAAGCCCAGAGCGCCCATGAACGCGTTCACTAGGAAGGCACCGGATTCTGCCTGTTCTTCCTGATCGCCGGTCCATTCCCAACTGATCGAATTGGCAAACGGGCTGGTTTCAAGCCATTCGGTCAGAACCGCGATCCGTTCATTCGGGTTGATCAGCGCGAACTGTGCATCGCCGTTTTCAATTGCACCGCGCAGTTGATCGATACTCTCTGCCCCGGTCAGTTGAACCAGCTCGAACGACTTGCCGCCTGCGCTGTTCAACACCGTACCAGTTGGCGTGGCACCCTCTGCCACTTCCCTCATGACGGCCAGCCGCACGAGTTCACCATCGGGGCCTTCGGTCGTGACCTTGCTTAGCCCCGGTTCGACATCGGCTTTGACGTCGTAATAACGCTGTTGGTCAACTCGGTTGATCTCGGCCAGTTTGGCCACGGGCTTACGTGTCACGAAGTTGGACAAAGGCACCAACCCGTCCGGGGTGCGGACCTTGAGCGCATCCAGTGTCGAAAGGACGCGATCCTGTTCAGGCAAGCGCACACGGATTTCAATCTCTTCATCATTGCTGTCCGGGCGCATCTCGCCCAGCAGAATGCCGCGCGTCACCAACTGCACCATGGCGCCAACCGTGGCCACATCGGCTCCGAACCGACCGGCCTTGGCGACGTCCACGTCGATCTGCCAGTCGATGCCGGGCAGGGGCAGGGTGTCTTCGGTTTTGATCAGACCCGGCGTGGAATCAAACATCTCGCGTGCGGCGAGCGTCGCCGTGGTCAGATCTTCCCACCCGTCACCCTTGATGCGCAAATGTACAGGCTTGGCCGAGGCCGGGCCTTGCTCGAGCGGCAGGATTTCGACGACGATGCCGGGGATTTCCGCAAGTTGCGCGTTGATCTCGTCAATCACGAAGTCGCCGTCAAATTCAGGCGCAACAAAGTTACGATCGAACAGGCCCCACAGGACCGATTCCGAGACGTTGGGGCGGTCTTCCCAGGGGATGATCTCGAACTGAACGCGGCCCACTGTATCGGCAGGTTCCTGAGCGCCCCCGTTGTTCTGGTTCAGACCGCCTTCGCCCGCGAAAGAAAACACGTTGATAACGGCAGGGTGGGCCGCGATCACATCTTCTGCCGCCAAGACCATGCCATCTTTTTCCACAAGCGAGATGTTGCCCCGCGCGCGGACATACGCGGTGGCCTGTTCCGGTTCGCTTTCTACGAAGAATTCGACGCCACGGGACTCTTGTGGGAACCAGATGAAAGCCACCGAATAGACCGCAATGAATACCGCCGCCAAAGACACAATAGGCATGATCGGGTTGCCGACAAGGAACCTAACCACATGACCAAAGGGCGTGTGTTCGTCGGCCGAATGAACACGCTCTTCTACTTTGCGTTCGATCCTGGCCGCGCTTAGGGTGACAGAGCCGGCAAACGCCCCGAACAGGAACAGAAGCGCCCCTGCTATTGAACCTCCGGGCAGTAAATAATCGGGGTTCAGGGTCTGCATCGCGCCCAGAAAGATCATGTATAGCGATGGCGGCACCATCACCGCCCGCAGCCACCAAGGCGTGCGTGCGCGCAACCAGGTCGAGGATCGGTCGAAGATGCGGCTTAACCGGCCGGATACACCGCCCATGACCGGCAGGTAAATTAGAGCCACGATCAGAGACGCCGAAAGAACAAAGATCAGCGTGACAGGCAACATCCCCATGAACTCACCCGGCACACCGGGCCAGAACAGCATGGGCAGGAAGGCGCAGAGTGTTGTCGCAGTCGACGACACGATGGGCCAGAACATGCGTTGCGCCGCCTCGACATAGGCGTGCATGGGGCCGACGCCGTCCTTGATGCGTTTGTCGGCGTACTCGACAACGACGATGGCGCCATCCACCAGCATCCCGACCGCCAGAATAAGACCGAACATCACGATATTGGAAACGCTGACACCCATGACCGCTAGGAAGGCAAAGCATAGCAGGAACGAGGTGGGGATCGCAAAACCCACCAGCAAGGCAGCCCGTGTGCCCAGCGAAGCCAGCACCACGATCATCACCAATGCAATTGCGGTCAGAACCGAGCCTTCCAGCTGACTGACCATCGAGCCAACGATGCGGCTTTGGTCGTTGGACGTGCCCAGATCGACGGCGGCCTGAAGCTCGGGCGGCCATTTCGTTTTGGCCTGTGCAATCGTCTCTTTCACCTGAGCAACTGTGTCGATCAGGTTGAAGCCCTTGCGCTTTACCACTTGCAAGGCGACGGTCGGTTCCCCGTTGAACCGGGCCGTTCCGGCGCGGTCTTCGAAGGTATAGTTAATTTGCGCCAGCTCACCCAGAGTTACGACCCGGTCGCCGTTGACCTTGATCGGCAGGCCATAAACGTCTTGCGCGGTTTTGAACGACGACGGAATCTTGACCGAGAATGTGCCCTGCGCAGTTTCGACCTCACCCGCTGCAATTAGCTGGTTGTTGTTCTGAACAACGTTGATCAGCTCATCTGCGGTGACGTTGTATGCCTCAAGCCGCAGAGGATCGATGACAACCTCTAGCATCTCATCACGATTGCCTGCGATACCGGCCTCAAGCACCGAATCCAGCGCCTCAAGCTCGTCCTGCAAGTCTTTGGCAACGCGCGCCATTGTGCGCTCGGGAACCGCACCGGTCAGGTTCACGATGACAATGGGAAACTCGGAAAAGTTGATCTCGGTCAGCGAATATTGCTCGGCGCCTTCCGGGAAATCCGCCTGTGCCGTGTTCATCGCGTCGCGGACATCGGCCATGATCGCGGTTTTGTCCCAGCCAAAATCAAATTCCAGCGCGACACCGGCATAGCCTTCGGCAGCGGTCGAGGTCATTTCCTTCAGGCCGTCGAGATCCGCCAACTCGGTCTCCATCGGCTTGACCAGAAGGTTTTCTGAGTCTTCCGCCGAAATGCCTGGGAACTGTACGGAAACGAAAAGGGCAGGGATTTCAATGTCCGGCTCGCCCTCTTTCGGCAATGAGACATAGGCAAACCCGCCGATAACCAGCGAGATGGCGATAAACGCCAGAACCATTCGGGCCCGATCAGCGGCCCAGGCGACAATACCTGTCATTGTGATGCTTCCCGATAGGTGGGTTTCACAGTGACGCCGCGGGTCACAAACTCTTGCCCAACGACGATGATGTCGGTCGTCTCCGGCAGCCCGCCGATCCAGACGCCTTCTGCGGTGTCGCGCAGAATTTGGACCGGCTTGAAGTCGACAATGTTGCCAGCGCCGACCGTGCGTACACCCAATTGACCTTCATTGCTGAGCGTCAGTGCGGATTGTGGCAGCAGGTGCGCCTTAGCCCCTTCGGCGGCGATCTGGATGGTTGCGGTCTGGCCGTCGCGGATGGTCAGATCGGAGTTGGGCACAGTGATTTCCACCTCGAATGTGCGCGTCGTCTCATCGGCCGAGCGGCTGAGGAACGTCACCCGGCCATTCAGTTGCCGTCCAGTGACCAGCGTTGCAGATGCCTCGGAACCGACAATGACGCGGTTGACCTCGGTTTCGGGCACAAAGCCCACCAGCTTGATCGGATCCAGCTGAATAACCGTGGCGCAGAGCGATCCGGGCTGCATCAGGCTGCCCAGTTCCGCAGTGTCGCTTTCCAGCAGACCTTTGAATGGCGAGGTGATGATCACACGCCCGGCCTCGCGCTGTGCGGCCTCAACAGCTGCGGCTGCGGCTTCGATCCCGGCGCGGGTGGCTTCCAATCCGGCCTCTGCCGATTTCACCCCGGCTTTGGCGGTGCTCATCGCGGCTTCGCTGGAAATCCGGCGGGTTTCCGAGGCAAAGCCGGTTTCAGCAAGCTTGCGTGATGCGGTCAGATTGATTTCGGCCTCGGCGACCAAAGCATGCGCTTCTTGCAGGCGGGCTTCGGCCTCGGGGATACGACTTTCGGCCTCAAGCTTGCCAGCCATGACTTCGGCCAGTTGCGCCGGGCGCGAGCCGGGGTCAAGCTCACACAGAATATCTCCGGCTTCGACAAATGAACCTTTGCGTTTGGGCTCTGAGATTACGGTCGAAGTGGTTTCCGCCAGAACTTCTACCTGCCGGTTTGCCTTGGTCTGACCGCGCAACAAGACCGCGCTGTCAATCTCGCGCGCTTGCGAACGCAGGACGACAACACCCACCGCCGCGAATTCAGAATTTTCGACTACAGCAGCTTCATTTTCCGCAGTTTCCGCTGCTTCGCCACGTCCAGCGAATGCAAACAGCGCATCACGCTCGAATACAAGAAAATACAAAGCTACAATGACCAGAATGGCGTTGATGAATGAAATCAAACGCATACGGGGATTCTCCTAGAATTCTCTGCCCAAAAACACAAGGCGCATACGCCTAGAAATGGGGCTTAGGCTATGTCTTTTCTACACTGAACTGAATAGTTCGGTTTACTTTTTTTCGCAAGAGTAACGCCCGGGGGTGAAAATGTGCAAATTCCGACCCTTGGCTTGGCGTTGGTGCCGGGGTATGACATGGCGCACTTAGACAAGACACACAGCCCAGGGGGCAGGGATGAGCGACACAGACAGTTTCATTGATGAGGTCACGGAAGAGGTGCGCCGCGACCGCATGTACCTGCTGTTGCGCCGCTGGGGCTGGGTCGGTGTAGTTGCCGTGGTGCTTATCGTGGGGGGCGCGGCCTTTAACGAATACCGCAAATCCCGTGACGCGGCGCAGGCACAAGAACTGGGAGACTCGATTCTTGCCGCTTTGACTCAGAACGGTTCTGAGGCACGAGCTGCCGGATTGCAGAGCATTGAGACCGTGTCGCCCGGCGGGGACGCCGTGTTGAACATGTTGCTGGCGACCTCTCAGGTCGAGGCTGGATCGCGCGAAGACGCGGTCAACAGCCTGAATGCTGTTGCCGTTCAGGGCGATCTGCCTGAAATTTACCGCGCCATTGCAAGCTTCAAGGCCCTGCTTTTGCAGAGCGACACCTTGCCGGCAGACGACCGTCGCCAACAGTTTGAGGCGCTTGCCGCGCCGGGCGCGCCGCTGCGTCTGCTGGCTGAAGAGCAACTGGCGTTGATTGATGTTTCTGAAGGCAATGTCGAGGCTGCTCTGGATCGTTTGCAGGCGCTGCGGCAGGATGCTGAAGTTGGTATTGATCTGCAGCAGCGCGCAGCGCAATTGATTGTCGCTTTGGGCGGCGAACCGGAACCTGTGGTGACGCAACAGGGCTGACCATAGGTAAGAAAAGACGTAATGACAGGCGAGTTCGGAATATCATGGTAACAAGACTATTTTCCCGCGTGGGATTGCCGGTCGCAGCGCTGGCCTTGACCGCACTGGCCGCCTGTGAAGAACCCGAGCCCATTCTGCCCGGTGAACGCGAAGACATCCGCCCCTTGTCGGATTTGGAAACGGTGGAAAAGCGGGGCTCTCAACCCATCAGTCTGCCGTCGCAGCAGGCGAATGCAAACTGGTCGCAAAGCCCGGGAACACCGGCCTATCGGACTACAAACGCAGCACTGCGTGCAACGCCACAGCGCGTTTGGTCTGCCTCGATCGGTCAGGGTGACTCGCGCAAGCAACGTATCACCGCCGAGCCGGTCGTTGCGGGTGGGCTGATTTACACGCTGGACTCCTCAGCTACGGTTTCCGCTGTGACACCCCAGGGGCAGGTTGCCTGGGAAACCGATCTGATCCCGGCGAGCGACGGGGATTCAGACGCCACGGGCGGTGGCATGGCCTATGCCGATGGTGTTCTTTATGTGTCTTCAGGTTATGGTCGCCTGACCGCGCTGGACGCCAAGACCGGTGCGATGCGCTGGCAAAAACGCCTGCAAGCCACCGGCAGCGGCGCACCGCTGGTCAATGATGGCCTGCTATATCTGGTGGCCGGAGATGAAACCGGATGGACCATCGCCACGAAGGATGGTCGTATTGCCTGGCAAGTCGAAGGCACGCCCAGCGTCGGCAACGTCTTGGGTGCACCCGCACCTGTGATTGCCTCGGATCTGGCCGTGTTTGCCTTTGGCTCGGGCGACGTTGCCGCCGCTTTTCGTCGAGGTGGCATCCGTCGCTGGAATGCTTCGGTCGCCGGTGGGCGCCGGGGGCGGGCTGCAGCACAGATCGTTGATGTGACAGGCGGCCCGATGGTGTCTGGAAGCACCATCTTTATCGGCAATCATTCTGGCCGGACCGTTGCGTTTGATGCTGGGACGGGTGAGCGTCGTTGGACAGCGGACGAAGGCGCCGTGGATGCCGTATGGCCCGCGGGTAACAGCATTTTCCTGATCAGTGACCGCAGCCAGTTGGTGCGTCTGAACGCGGCGGATGGCTCTGTCATCTGGGCGCAGGATCTGCCAGGCTTTGTCAAAGACAAGCGCGGTCGCCGCGGTCCGATCTTTGCGCATTACGGTCCGATCCTTGCGGGCGGCCGCATTGTTATTGCGTCCAATGACGGTTATCTGCGGTTCTTCAATCCGGTCGACGGAACGCTGGTTCATCAGGTCGAAGTGCCCGGCGGCGCGACAACAGCGCCGGTTGTTGCCGGGCAAACGCTGTATGTCGTTTCGGCAAAGGGTGATCTACACGCTTTCCGTTGACGGCAAGATGCGCTAAAGGGCGCATCTTGAGTCTTGAAAGTTGAGTATCATGTCGCTGACCCTCGCCATCGTGGGGCGCCCGAATGTGGGCAAATCCACACTGTTCAATCGCCTTGTGGGCAAACGTCTGGCCTTGGTCGACGACCAGCCCGGCGTGACCCGTGACCTGCGCGAAGGCGAAGCGCGGCTGGGCGATCTGCGCTTTACCGTGATCGATACAGCAGGGCTTGAAGATGCGACAGATGACAGCCTTCAGGGCAGGATGCGCCGTCTGACCGAACGCGCAGTGGACATGGCCGATGTCTGCCTGTTCATGATCGACGCGCGCGTGGGCCTGACCCCCACAGATGAGATGTTCGCGGAAATCCTGCGTAAACGCTCCAAGCATGTGATCCTTGCGGCCAACAAGGCTGAAGGCAATGCAGCGGATGCAGGTGTTCTGGAGGCATACAATCTGGGTTTGGGTGAACCGGTCCGCCTGTCAGGCGAACATGGCGAAGGGATGACCGACCTTTATGCGCAGCTGATGCCTCTGGCCGATGCAGCAGAGGAAAAACAGGTCGAGGAGGCCCCTGAAACGGACATCGAGCTGGATGAGGATGGCGAGGGCGAGATGCCCCTGATCACCCCTGCCAAACCACTGCAGGTGGCCGTGGTGGGCCGTCCGAATGCGGGCAAGTCCACGCTGATCAACAAGATCGTCGGCGAAGATCGCCTGCTGACAGGACCCGAGGCGGGGATCACCCGCGATGCCATCAGCCTGCGGATCGATTGGGCCGATCCGGACGGTGACAGCACCCCGATGCGGATCTTTGACACTGCAGGGATGCGCAAAAAGGCCAAGGTTCAGGAAAAGCTCGAAAAGCTTTCGGTTTCCGATGGTCTGCGGGCCGTGAAGTTTGCAGAAGTTGTCGTGGTCTTGCTGGACGCAGAGATCCCGTTCGAACAGCAAGACTTGCGCATCGCCGACCTTGCCGAACGTGAAGGCCGGGCCGTAGTTGTTGCAGTCAACAAGTGGGATGTTGAAGAAAACAAGCAGGAAAAGCTGCGCGAGCTCAAGGAGTCCTTTGACCGTCTGCTGCCGCAGCTACGCGGCGCGCCCTTGATTACGGTGTCCGCGAAAACGGGCCGGGGGCTGGAGCGCCTGCGTGCCGCGATTTTGCGCGCCCATGACATTTGGAATCGCCGGGTGCCGACTGCTGCGTTGAACCGCTGGCTGACCGCGATGCTTGAACAACACCCGCCACCAGCGCCGCAAGGGCGCCGGATCAAACTGCGGTATATGACGCAAGCCAAAACGCGTCCACCGGGCTTTGTTGTGATGTGCTCGCACCCTGACAAAATGCCGGCCAGTTATTCGCGCTATCTGGTCAACGGATTGCGCGAAGATTTCGACATGCCCGGTACGCCAATTCGTCTGACTTTGCGCGGGCAGGGGGACAAGAACCCCTACAAAGGCCGCCGCAAGAAAAACGCGGGCGCGCTGGCCAAGCATCTTAAGGGCCGAGGCTGAACAGACGATCCGACCATGCTGCCTGCGTCTCGTTGGTTGTGGTTCCCGGTTTTCAGCTGCTGTGTGACCCGAGGACGCGGTGTTGTCGCTTCAGCAGATGTCGGGTGTTGCGCGGGGATCGTCTAGTGACGACACTCGGACAGTTTCAGAATCGCCGTCACTTCCACGCGGCTCTCCTGTCTCGGCTGAATGAAAGAGAGTGCGTCACTTCTGACAATTCTTACTGCTCAAGCGCGTAACTGCGCCAATTTTCAGCGTTTTCACTCTGGGGGCGTGACAGCCCCGGTTCAGCGCGTTAGCATTCACGAGCGTGCATTTGTCTGCGCGCGACATGCTTGTTTGTGGTCAAACCGTGCATAGATTTTGAACAGAACTTAACAGGACCATCGTGGGAGCGGGCTGGATGGATCTGAGGGAATATACAAGACAATACGCGGTTCAGGACAACAGATTGGCTGCGTTAAGCTATTTTGGAACGTTCGCGGCGTATTTTGCGTCACTGGCATTGGCGATCCATTTTGTGGACCTGTGGTACATCATGATACCTACCGGGATCGTCTTTGCCTTTTCCGCTGTGCGACTTTACGTGCTGCAACATGATTGCGGGCACCATTCGCTTTTTGAAACGCGATTGCAGAACGAGTGGGCGGGGCACGGCCTGTCGCCGTTTACCTTTGCGCCGTTCGAAGTGATGAAGCAGAACCACAACCTTCACCATGCAGGCATCGGTAATCTGGAACATCGCGAAACCGGCGAAATTCACACCATGACTGTACGGGAATGGAACGCGGCAGATCGGAAAACGCGTTTGTTCTACAGGCTGTATCGCAATCCGTTCATCCTGGTGCCGATGGGGGCTTTGTTCACATACTTCATTCGCTACCGCTGGCCAAAGAACACTGTGCGCTTTGGCGTGAAAGGCGTGTTGATGCACAACGTGTCTATCGTGGTATTCCTAAGCCTGCTGTATCTGATCGCGGGAATGACCGGGATCTGGGTTTGGTTGGCGTTTTCGTTTCTGGGCGGGATGTTGGGTGTGTTTCTCGTCTATCTGCAACATAATTTCGAGGACACCTATTGGGATCGCAGACCCGAGTTAAACCCTCAGGTCGCTGCGCTTCAGGGGTCTTCAGCACTGGATTTCGGATGGTGGTTCGATACCGCTGTGGCCTGTATCACGTTGCATGACATCCACCACTATAACGCGCGTATCCCTTCCTACCGCCTGCGCGCTTGCCACTATAATCTGCCGCCGGAATTCACACCGCGTCGGATCAAATTCCCCGAAGCCGTTGCAGCGTTGCAGCTGAAACTATGGGATGAGGATGCAAAACGTCTTGTGCCTTTTCCTAAACAAACCCGAACGGCCGATCTTGCCCATGGCTAAAGCACTGGGTTTTGACTGGCTGACATAGAACTTGCTGATTGTACATCCGGTGTATATACAAATCTGCAGGGAGATTGAGAAAGGACAGATAATGACCGCAGTGACCAATATGAAAGGTGTAGGAGAGGCACTTGGCCAGGCTCTTGTCGCCAATGGCTTCAAGACCGCAGAAGCAATAGCCAAGGCAAGCCCTGCTGACCTGGTCAAGGTCCCTCGGGTCGGTGAAGCACGTGCTGCTGTGTTGATTGCAGCCGCAAAAGAGGCCATCTCCGCGAAACCGGCCGCTGCGAAACCTGTTACACGCCGTGCTTCTGTGCGCAAGCCTGCGACCAGGAAGACAACCGCACGCAAAACCACTACGCGCAAGACTGTTGCTGCTGCTGCGGCCGAAAAGCGGGCCGAGGAAGCTGCACGCAAGGCGGCAGAGGAAAAGGCAGCGGCTGAAAAAGCCGAAGCCGCGGCCAAGAAAAAGGCCAAAGCCAAGGCCAAGGCAGAAAAAGCTGCCAAGAAGCGCAAGGAAATGGAAGCCGCGTTCTCCAAGGCCAAGGACAAGGTGAAGGCCAAATCCAAGAAGGACAAAAAGTCCAAGAAGGCTGACAAAAAGAAAGACGCCAAGAAGGCTGACAAAAAGAGCGACAAAAAGAAAGAAAAGAAAAAGGCGAAGAAGTAAGACTTCCTCGCCCTTCCATTTTGTCAGACCGGCGCCCTGCAGGGGGCCGGTTTTCTTATGCCAGCGTACCGTCCAGTTGCAGCGTCAGCTTGCCACCCAGATAGGGGCTCAGGACTTCGGGCAGGGTCACGGTACCATCCGCGTTCTGACCGTTTTCCAGGACAGCGATCAAGCAGCGCCCAACAGCAAGGCCCGAGCCGTTCAGTGTGTGAACATATTCCGGCTTGCCGCCACCATCCGGGCGGAACCGAGCGTTCATCCGACGAGCCTGAAATGCGCCAGTGGTCGAGACCGAGCTGATCTCGCGATAGGTATCCTGACCGGGTAGCCATGCTTCGATGTCATAAGTGCGCCGCGCGCCAAAGCCCATGTCGCCGGTGCACAGAACGACGGTGCGATAGGGGATGCCCAACTGCTCCAACAAGTCTTCGGCACAGCGTAGCATACGCTTCTGTTCCTCATCCGATTTGTCGGGATGGGTGATCGAGACCATTTCGACCTTTTCGAACTGGTGCTGTCGCAAAATACCCGCAGTGTCCTTGCCGGCGCTGCCAGCCTCGGACCGGAAGCAGACGGTATGCGCGGTCATGCGGATGGGCAGAACGGCTTCGTCAAGAATATCCCCGGCAACAGAATAGGTCAGCGTGACTTCAGAGGTCGGGATCAGCCACCAGCCGTTGGTCGTTTGATAGCTGTCGTCACCGAATTTCGGAAGCTTGTCAGTGCCGTACATCGCCTCATCCCGGACCAGAACCGGGGTCTGCATTTCGGTTAACCCATTCTTGTCGATATGCGTGTCCAGCATGAATTGCGCCAGCGCACGGTGGATGCGGGCCACGCCTTGGGACAGGTTCACAAAGCGACTGCCGCTGGTCTTGGATGCAGTCTCGAAATCCATCGCGGCAGCGACGGCGGGAACCTCGAAATGCTCTTTCGGAGCAAAGTCGAACGCGCGTGGGGTACCCCAACGGTTGACCTCGACATTGTCATTCTCGTCCGCGCCTTTCGGCACATCATCGGCGGGCAAGTTGGCAATGCGGGCGAGCTGATCCGTTAGAAGAGCGTCCAGATCTTTCGCCTCGGTCTGCATCCGGGCGATCTCGGCCTTTTTCTCGGCCACCAGTGCGCGCAGGCGTTCGAACTCGGCTTCATCACCGCGGCCCTTGGCGGCACCGACCTCTTTGCTGGCCTTGTTCTGCTCAGCCTGTGCGGTTTCGGCGGCCAGAATCTTGGCGCGGCGGCTTTCATCCAACCTCAACAAATCTGACGACACCGGCGCGTCCCCACGGCGCGCAAGTGCGGCGTCGAAGGCGGCTGGGTTTTCGCGAATGGCGCGGATGTCGTGCATGTCTCAGATCCTTAGATGCGTGAATCACTGAAACCGCTTATGCACCATCTGTCGGGCGGGGTGTAGCACCGGTTACGACTTATCGTCATCGGCGTGGGTTTCATGCGCCAGATGGCCATTCCATTCCTCGGACGGGATTTTTGGTTCTGGTGGATCAGCCATGTACGAGGGTGTCATAATCTGTACGCTATTCTCATTGAACACGGCGACAATGTTGCGGTGCAGGTCCGAGCGGATCTTCGGAATGATGCTGCCGCGCGTAGTGTAGCCGTTGATTTGATAGTTGATTGCGTAATCAGCCAGCGCCGTCCACAGCACGAAGGGTTCGGGCTTGGCCTTGATGCCTTTTGTGCGATTAGCAGCCTCGATCAGCATTGCCTCGATCTTTTCCGGGGGTTCTTCATATCCGATTCCAACCGTAGTGTGCAGTAAAAGCCCGCTGCCATCGGTTTTCTTCGAAAAATTTACCACGTCTGAATTCATCAACTGAGCATTCGGGATTGAGATCAATTCATTCTTGATGGATTTCAGATGCGTTTCCATCAACTTGATCTGCACGACGTCTCCAATGTGATCTCCGATCTGGATACGGTCTCCTATGGATGTGGACCGGCGGTAGATCACGAACAACCCGGCCAACATGTTGGACACGACCGAGTTTGCGCCCAACGACAGCATCGCGCCAACCAGAATGGTCAGGCCCTGAAACGCGGCGGAATCCGAACCCGGAATGTAGGGCACTGCAAACACAAGTGCGATCAGAATGACGATGACACGGGCGATGTTGAACGTCGGGTTGACCCAATGCTTTTCGAAATCGGTCATTTCGAACGAACCCGCTTCGACCGCATCGAAGAACACGCGCATCCCTTTGATTATATACAACGCGACCCATGTGATCAGGCCCAGCATAATAAGGTTGGGTATGTAGCTCAGGATACCCTTGAATATCAGCAGTACGGGTTCAGTCAGGTAAGTGAGCAGCAGTTGCGCGAAATACCGTGTTTCGGCAAATGCAAGAAGGACGAAGGACAGGTAGTAGTAGAAACCGAGAAAGAAGATAACCAGCAGGACAAAATTCAGCCCGTACCTGATCAGGGCTGCGATTGCTTCGGCCTGGACGCTTTTGGCGGTCGCCGTTTCGACATCCCTCAAATAACGCTTTACCATTTTCAGGGTACGCCGCCTGATCCGCCGATGCAGCCATAAGATCAGCACCACGAAGGCGACAAAGCCAAGGGTCCATCCCGCAGCCTCAATTGCCCCTGACACCCGCGCCTGCTCCGAGCGGTTGGCACGATAGGCAAGAATGGCGTCTTCGATGGCCTGACCATGCAGAAACCCGAGAACGTCCAGCTCCATTTGATCCAACTCGGCATCTGCAACTGTCACGATTGACACGATCACACCGTCAGCGCGGATGCGAATGCCCAGATCGGTTTCTTCGAAGGCGATGTCGACCGTGGGATTTTCCGAGGCTTCGGCGATCTCAATGATCTTGTCCTGAACGCTTGCTGCCCGTTCCGGTGCGGGCAGGGCGCTGGAGCCGCGCAGGAAGAACAACATGTCGCCGTCGACGATGACAGGCGCTTTGAAACTGTCCGCGTCTTCTGCCTCGGGTTCGGTGATTTCAGCGGTTGTTTCCTGCGCCTTCAGCGGTGCTGCCAGAAACAGGAGTATTGCCACTAGCGACAGCAAAAGCGTCAACGATTGGAACGGTTTGTAGGATTCTTTCATTGCCCCTCCTGATGCTTGACTATAGCTGAACTGCGATGTCTGCATAGGACATATCTGCAACGCTTGATTGGTTCTTATGTCACCAATGTCAGGTTCCAATGAGACACATCATCGCCTTTGCTTGCAAACACGCATTTCAAAGCATAGGTTCCGCCCAAATTTGCGGAACGGTGCCGCAAGATCTGAACAAAGGAATATCCCATGGAAGGTGGCGCAATCGCCCAGTTTCTCCCGCTGATCCTGATTTTCGCGATCATGTATTTCCTGCTGATCCGTCCACAGCAGAAGAAAATGAAAGAACATACGGCCATGGTCGAAGCCGTGCGTCGGGGTGATCAGGTGGTCACACAGGGTGGCGTGATCGGCAAGGTGTCAAAGGTCAAGGAAGGCGAGAACGAGATTGAGGTCGAGATCGCCGAGGGCGTCAAGATCCGCGTGGTCAAGTCGACCATCGCTCAGGTTCTGAATAAGACCGAACCTGCGAAGTAAGTTCGCGCGATAATCCCTTGAAAAGGCAGGGTAATGCTGCAAATTGATACCTGGAAGCGGGTTCTGATCTGGCTGGTTTGTGTGACTGGTTTGCTCATGGCCCTGCCAAACGCGTTCTACACGCGGGTCGAGCAATCGAATGACGCCAAAACCGCGATTGAGCTGGGCGTAGACACGCCTGAGATGCAGGCCGAAGCTGGGCAATGGCCCACCTGGCTGCCCTCATCGCTGGTCAATCTTGGACTGGACCTGCGCGGCGGTGCGCATCTGCTGGCCGAGGTTCGGGTGCAGGACGTCTATGAAGCGCGGATGGAAGCCATGTGGCCGGAAATCCGCGACGCGCTGCGTGATGAGCGTGCGACAGTTGGCACTATCCGTCGTCAGGACTCGGCCCCGGATGAGATTCGTGTGCGCATCAGCCAGCCCGAGGGGATGTCTCGGGCACTGGAAGTGGTGCGTGGGCTGGCCCGTCAGGTGCAAACCCTGACCGGGGTTGGTGCCACGGATATCGAGGCCCGGGCCGACGGTGATACCATCGTTGTTCAGCTTTCCGAGGCTGAAAAGCTGGCCTCAGACGACCGCACAGTGCGTCAGGCGCTTGAAATCATCCGCCGCCGGATCGACGAAGTCGGTACCCGCGAGCCCACCATTCAGCGTCAGGGCGCGGATCGGATTCTGATTCAGGTGCCAGGTATCGGCAGCGCCGGAGAGTTGAAGGAAATCATCGGAACCACGGCGCAGTTGACGTTTAACCCGGTTGTTAATCGCGGCACCGACCAGGATGCAATTGCCGGCATCGGTGAAGAGGTTGTGCCTTCGATCGATGAAAGTGGCGTTTACTACATCATCGAGTCCGCTCCGGTTGTGACCGGAGAGGAATTGGTCGACGCCCAGCCTTCATTCGATCAGAACGGTCGCCCGGCTGTCAGTTTCCGGTTCAATACATCGGGTGCGCGCAAGTTCGGCGATTATACACGTGACAATATCGGTGCACCTTTTGCCATTGTTCTGGATGATGAGGTGATCTCGGCTCCTGTGATCCAAAGTCACATTCCGGGCGGATCCGGCATCATCACCGGCAACTTCACCGTTGAGGAAAGCACCAATCTGGCGGTCCTACTGCGGGCGGGTGCGCTACCTGCCGGGCTGGAATTCCTTGAAGAACGTACCATCGGCCCCGAACTTGGGCAGGACAGTATCGACGCGGGTAAAGTTGCCACCATCGTGGCCTTTGTTGCGGTGCTGGTCTTCATGGCGCTCAGTTATGGTCTGTTTGGACTCTTTGCCAACATCGCGCTGATCATCAACGTGGGCCTGCTGTTTGGCCTGCTGTCCCTGATCGGAGCAACCCTGACCTTGCCAGGCATCGCGGGGATCGTACTGACGGTCGGGATGGCGGTGGACGCCAACGTGTTGATCTTTGAACGTATCCGCGAGGAACTGAAATCTGCCAAAGGTCCGGCGCGCGCCATCGAGCTTGGTTATGAAAAGGCGTTGTCGGCCATTTTGGATGCCAACGTAACCACCTTCATAACGGCGACCATCCTGTTTGCCATGGGCAGTGGCCCGGTGCGCGGGTTCGCCATCACTCTGGGGCTGGGTATTCTGACCTCGGTCTTCACTGCGATTTTCGTGACGCGCCTGATGGTCGTCATATGGTTCGAACGCCGCCGTCCGAAAATGATCGAGGTTTGACATGAGACTGAAACTCGTACCCCAGAACACCTCGTTCGATTTCTTCAGCCGCTGGAAGATCTGGCTTGGGATTTCGGGCCTGATGATGGTTGTGGCTTTTGCTTCGTTCATGTTGCAGGGCCTGAATTTCGGCATCGACTTTCGGGGTGGTACAACCATCCGAACCGAAAGCACGCAGCCGATTGACGTGGGCACATACCGCGATGCAATCTCTCCGCTGGAACTTGGAGATGTGACGATCACCGAGATTTTCGATCCGACCTTCGGAGAAGACGAAAATGTCGCGATGATCCGCATTCAGGCGCAGGCCGATGCCGAAGCGGTCGAGGCCGCAACGATCACCGCTGTAGAAGAAGCGCTGCAAACTGTGATCCCGGATATTCAATTCGTTTCAGTGGAATCAGTGGGTCCGAAAGTTTCCGGAGAGCTGATCCAGACAGCGGTTATCGCCGTCGCCTTGGCTATCGGTGCGGTGCTTGTCTACATCTGGCTGCGGTTTGAATGGCAATTCGCGCTGGGGGCCGTGGCTGCGCTTGTGCATGACGTGATCCTGACCATCGGCATCTTCTCGGAACTGCAGATTCGTTTCGATCTGGCAATCATCGCGGCGCTTCTGACCATCGTGGGCTATTCGCTGAACGACACGGTGGTGGTTTTCGACCGCGTGCGCGAGAACCTTCGGAAGTACAAGAAGAAAGACCTCAAAGAGGTTCTGAACATCTCGATCAATGAAACCCTAAGCCGGACGGTGATGACCTCTGTCACCACTCTGCTGGCGTTGATTTCGCTTTATGTTCTGGGCGGAGATGTGATCCGTGGGTTTGTCTTTGCCATGATCTGGGGTGTCATCATCGGGACTTATTCGTCGGTCTTTGTGGCCTCGACCATATTGTTGTGGCTGGGGGTAAAGCGCGACTGGTCCAAGCCGTCGAACACGGCGGGCAACCAGTTTGCCAACATAGATGCCTGAGGCATTGCAGCAGGCCCTTGCCCTGCCGGGCCTGGGCTGGCTGATCCTGACCATCGGAGCCGCGGGATTGGTCCGCGGTTTCACTGGTTTTGGAACAGCAATGATCTTTGTGCCGGTCGCCGTCCAGTTCCTGCCCATCGCGGATGTGGTATTTCTGATGGCAGCCACCGGGATCGTCTCGACCTTTGCTCTTGCGCCTCAAGCTTGGCGCGAATGCGACAAGTCCGAGATCAGCACATTGGGCATCGCTGCGGCTGTTACCGTGCCACTTGGGCTTTGGATCATGGCGCAAGTGGACACGCTTGTTCTACGCTGGATCGCCTGCGGCATCATCGGTCTGACACTGACGGCTGTCATTACCGGCTGGCGCTGGGAGGGGCGATTGGGCTTGAGCGGGCGATTGGCCATTGGGGGCGGCGCTGGGGTCATTGGCGGGATGACCGGCCTGACCGGCCCTGTTATCATTGTCTTCTATCTGGCCAGTTCGACAAATGTGCGCAAAATCCGGGCCAACACGATCATCTTTCTGGCCTTGCTGGATGTCGCGATTGTCTTCAGTATCCTGATCGGTGGCGCGGCGGATTTATCGATCCTGTGGATTGTTCTGCTGCTGGGTGTGCCTTATCTGACCACTACGCTGATCGGCAAAGCGCTGTTTGAACCGAAGCTGGAGCGCTTCTATCGCGTTGCGGCCTATTCGGTCATTCTGATCGCGGTGGTGTCTGGACTGCCGATCCTGGATTGACGGAGGGATAACATGCGTCTGAACCAAGTGACCTTTAGCGACGTAAAACCGGTGGACGGTTACGGCCCCGGGTTCTTCCGCATTGGCGGCGAGGTGTTCGAAGGTGCTGTTCTGACCGGCCCTGCGGGTCCGGTAAAATGGGGCGGTTATGAGGATACCCAATCCCTGCTTGATCTGGCCGATGAGATCGACGTCCTGTTCATAGGAACCGGCACGGACGTGGCGCATATTCCCCAAACCCTGCGCGCCGCCTTGGAAAACGCTGGGGTTGGCGTTGAAATCATGAATTCTCCTGCCGCTTGCCGCACCTATAATGTGTTGCTATCGGAAGGTCGCCGGATCGCCCTTGCCCTGATCCCCGTTTGACAGGGTTCCCCAATTCGCTCCTGATTATTCCCAAGCCAGCAACGCCCCTGCGGCAAATCTTGCCTTTTGCCTCTGAAGACAATCCGCTAAGCGGGTTTCATGACTCTGACTGTATCCGACTTGTCGATCACCCGTGGTGGCATTCCCGTGCTGGAAGGTCTCAGCTTTGAACTGCCGCCCGGCAAGGCGCTGATTCTGCGTGGGCCGAACGGAATCGGCAAAACGACGCTCTTGCGCACTTTGGCGGGTTTGCAGCCTCCGCTTGAAGGCACCATCGAAGGCGCCGAGGACCAGATTGCCTATGCGGCCCACTCGGACGGGTTGAAGCCGACACTGACCGTGACCGAGAACCTGATGTTCTGGGCCTCGGTCTTTGGGACCAGCGGCATACAAAGCGCATTGGATACGTTTGATCTGAATGAGCTGGCCGATCGCCATGCCGGTAACCTGTCGGCCGGTCAGAAGCGGCGGCTGGGGCTTGCGCGGATGCTGGTGACAGGACGACCGATTTGGATGTTGGACGAACCCACTGTTTCGTTGGACAAAAACGCAGTGCAGATGTTTGCCGACGCGGTGCGGGCTCATCTGGGGCAGGGCGGGTCGGCCCTGATCGCAACCCATATCGACCTTGGTCTGGATGGAGAGGTTCTGGACGTTGGGCCCAACAAGGCCAAACCCAAACCCATTGACGATTTCGACGGAGGCTTCCTGTGATCGCCCTATTGCTGCGCGACCTGAAACTGGCCTTCCGCGCGGGCGGCGGGTTTGGACTGGGACTTGCGTTTTTCCTGATCGTGACTGTGATGGTGCCGTTTGCGGTGGGTCCGCAATCTTCGCTGCTGTCCACAATCGCACCCGGTGTTCTTTGGCTGGGGGCGTTGCTGGCCTGTCTGCTGTCGCTAGACCGATTGCTGGCTTTGGATTGGGAAGACGGGTCGCTGGATCTGTTGGCCACCGCGCCGCTGCCATTGGAATCGGTTGTGACCATCAAGGCGCTGGCCCATTGGCTGACCACCGGATTGCCTCTGGTTCTTGCGGCTCCGTTCCTGGGTGTCTTGCTGAATCTGCCTGTGCCGGGATTCTTCTGGCTGGTGATGTCACTGTTGATCGGAACCCCGGCGATGAGCGTGATCGGAACCTTTGGTGCAGCTCTGACCGTCGGTTTGAAGCGTGGCGGTTTGCTGCTGTCGCTGCTGGTGCTGCCGCTATACGTGCCCACTCTGATTTTCGGAGCCGAGGTCGCCCGGCGCGGAGCCACGGGGATGGAGGTCCAGACGCCGCTTCTCATGCTGGCAGGTATCACGGCAGCAACTATCGCGCTGTTACCCTTTGCCAGCGCGGCGGTGTTGCGTATCAATCTGCGGTGAACCGTCTCAACTTTGACCAAGGTCAATTGAGAACCACCCCAATTCGGACTAGATAGGGCCCATGTCTATCGCAGCCAAAGCCAACGCCCTCTGGGAATACGCCAACCCGCGTAAGTTTCTTGCAACCAGCGAGCGTGTCCTGCCGTTTTTCTGGATCACCTCACTTGCCTGCATCTGTGTGGGCCTGATCTGGGGCTTTTTCTTTACGCCGGACGATTACAAACAAGGGTCGACGGTCAAGATCATCTATCTGCATGTGCCTGCGGCGCTGATGGCGATCAACTGCTGGCTGATGATGCTGGTGACATCGCTGGTTTGGCTGGTACGGCGTCACCATGTCAGTGCGCTTGCCGCACGGGCGGCGGCACCGATCGGGATCGTGATGACAATGATTGCGTTGTTGACAGGTGCGATCTGGGGCCAGCCTATGTGGGGCACTTGGTGGGCCTGGGATCCGAGACTGACCTCGTTTCTGATCCTGTTCCTGTTCTACCTTGGATACGTCGCCCTGTGGGAGGCGATTGAAGACCCGGATACAGCGGCCGACCTGACCTCGGTCCTGTGCCTTGTGGGGTCGGTTTTCGCGATCCTCAGCCGCTATGCGGTGAACTTCTGGAATCAGGGGCTGCATCAGGGGGCGTCTGTCATGAGGGCAGCGGCTGTGACCGGGGCAGATACCGAAGAAAAGGTCAGCAACGTATTCTTCTATCCGTTGTTGATCTGCATTATCGGTTTTGTTTTGCTGTTCATCGCATTGGTGCTGTATCGCACCGGAACCGAAATTCGCGCACGTCGAATCAAGGCGCTGATGGCGCGGGAAAGGGTGGGCGGATGATCCCCGATCTCGGAAAATACGCGGACTCGGTTCTGTCGTCTTATGCTGTGTCAGTCGTTCTTCTGGTAGTATTGGTTGCGTACAGTGTGATACGTGGGCGCAAAGTGCGCCGGGACATGGAAAAGATCGAACAAAGGATGTCGCGCAATGGCTAAGATATCGCCCTTGATGATCGCTCCACCACTGATTTTTGGCGCCTTTGCCGTATTGGCCGGAATCGGCATGTTCCGCGATGATCCAAATGCCCTGCCATCCGCGCGCGAGGGCCAGCCCGCCCCGCCTGTGGTCCTAAGCGAGTTTCCCGGCAAAACCCCGTTCGATGACGCGACCCTGCGCGACGGAGAGGTCAAGCTGGTTAACTATTGGGCCAGCTGGTGTGCGCCTTGTCGCGCTGAACACCCCAATCTGGAAGCTTTGGCGAAAGAAGGCATCCCGGTCTATGGCATCAACTACAAAGATCAGTTGGCCAACGCAGATGCGTTCCTGACCGAGCTTGGCGATCCTTACACCGCGATGGGACGCGATGAACAAGGCCGCATGGCGTTGGATTGGGGCCTCTACGGTGTTCCTGAAACCTATGTGATTGACGGCGATGGTAAAATTATCCTGCGCTTTGCAGGGCCTATCACGCAACGGGTGATCGAAAGCACAATCCGCCCTGCCTTGGAAAAGGCGGCAGGCGGTTAGACACCTGCAAGCGGCTTTAGCAGGTTTTACAATCGATAGCCTCCGGTCACGCCGAGGACTTCACCGGTTATGAAGCCCGCCGCATCAGAGGCCAGAAACCGAACGACCCGAGCGATATCCTCTGGCACGCCGACACGCCCAAGGGCGGTGTCTTTGACGAACAGTTCTGTCAGGTCATCCGGGCGCGGGGCCTCGGGGATGTTGATCGCACCAGGGGCAACCGCGTTGACGCGAATACCCTGCGGGCCCAGTTCTTTGGCCATGGCACGGGTCCACAGGTTGAGCGCGGCCTTGCTGGCCCCGTAAGTCGCGGCATCACGCGGCGGAAGGGTCGCGTTCATGGATGAGATATTCACGACGCTGGATCCGCTTTGCAGATAGGGCAAAGCCGCTGTCAGCAAGGCTATCGGCGCGATCAAGTTCAGGTCCAGAATATCCCTGTGGTCCTGTGCATCAAACACCTCTTTCGGAGTCGAACGCACAAGCCCCGCATTGTTCACGATGATGTCCAGCCGCCCATACCTTTCGATGACCTGTTCGACAACGCGAACGGGCTGATCTTCCTGTGTCAGGTCTGAGCGGATGGCCAGAAAGCTGCGATCCAACACATCCAAATCGGGCGCGCTGTTCAACCATGTGAACGCAACTTGATGATCACGGCCGAGGTCTTCGACGATTGCCCGGCCAATCCCCCGGGCACCGCCGGTTATCAATGCAACTTTGTCCATAGGCACACCAAATCTGCAAAGTGGATGCGTTACAACGCTAAATCTGATCGTTCTTTTTAAGCGTCACCTGCGCAGCAGAATCCAGATCATCGCCGCGATGAACGCGAAGGTCACAAGGTTCATCAGAGTATCTGTGAGATCACCGATCAGCATTGCGCTGGCCCTCCTCTCTCAGGCCGCGGAACAAACAGACCATCAGCAGGACAGAAATAAAGACAAACGGCAAAGCGCCAAGCGAGATAAGGATCTTGACCGAGTCCACTGACCCAGAAAGGATCATCGCAACGCTCAGAAGCCCCAGTAAGCCCCCCCAGATCAGGCGCACGCGCGGAGGGGGGTTCTCGTCGCCACCTGTCGAGAAGGTGCCCAGGACAAATGCTGCGCTTACGACGCTGGTTACAATGAACAGAAACGCGGCCAGTACCGTTGCGAGCGTTGTCACCAGGGACAGCGGTAGACGGTTAAGCAAGGCGAAGGTCACGCGTTCAATGTTTGTCTGCGTATAGGCCAGCAGCTCACCCGCCCCGTTGAGAGCCTCGAACAGGCCAATGCCGCCAAAAGCGCCGAACCAAAGGATCGAAAACAGCGTAGGGGCGAAGAGTACTCCGATCACGAATTCTCGTATAGTTCGACCGCGAGAGATGCGGGCGACGAAGACACCCACAAATGGGCCCCAGGCGATCCACCAGACCATATAAGTCAGAGTCCAGTCGCTGAACCATTTGGTGACGTCATCGCCGAAAAACGTGAAGGTCTGAAAACCCCTTGGAATGACATTGGTGACGTAATCACCGAAACCCTGAACGACTGTATTCAAAAGATATTCTGTCGGGCCCAGGACCACCGTGTAGGCAACAAGGCTGATCGCAATCAGCATAGCCGCGTTGGACAGTCGCGCCATGCCTTGACCCAGATCGATCAAGAGTGCCGGGATATACGCAGCGACCATCGCCAGAAAGACAACGCCAATCAGTAGGGCTCCGACCGTTTCCCGGCCACCCAGAACAGCTATGCCATCTGCCACCTGAAACACGCCCATAGCCATGGAGCCACCAACGCCGATGGCTATCGCGACGATTGCCATGAAGTCAGAAAACCATCCGACACGTTCCGCCCAGCGTTCGCCGGGAAACAGGCTTTTGATCGGCGCGCTGACCATCATCCCGGTGCCGCGGCGAAAACTGAAATAAGCGATGGTAAGCGCTGTTGAGCCGTAGATGGCCCAAGCGTGCAGACCCCAGTGAAAATTTGTCGCCAACATGGCTTGCTGCGCCGCGATGAAATCCGGCGCCATGCCTGAGATAAAGTTGAAATGGGTGAGTGGTTCTGCCACGGCCCAAAATAGCAGACCGACGCCCATCCCGGCAGAGAACAACATCGAAATCCATGTGGCGGTCGAGAATTCTGGTTCTTCGTCATCGCGACCAAGGCGAATTTTGCCATAAGGAGAAAATGCCAAAAACAGGCATCCGATCAACATGCCCGACGCGGCGAGCATCACGAACCAGCCGCGGCTGTGGAAGGTCTGTTGAACGATACCACTTGCCCAGGTCACCAAACTCTGGATGTCGACAACACCCCATATCCCGATCACAGCGATAACGCTAAGGGAGCAAACCATCAGGGCGTTGGGTTTCTGCATGACACATGATTTCCGTTGATGACCTCGCCCAACAGTTTCAGGTTTTCGAATGAATGACCAGAAAACAAAAAACCCCCGGCGCTTAGCCGGGGGTTAGAAACGCTTGCTTTGCTACCGGGTTACGATGCCTTCGCAAGATTGCGTAGCACGTAGTGCAACACACCACCGTTTTCGATGTACTCAATCTCTGGTGCGGTATCGATGCGGCACTTCAGGGTGATGGTCTTCTCAGACCCATCGCCATAGACGATCGTGCAGGGTACCTCTTGCAGTGGCGCGATGCTGTCCAGACCGTGAATCGAGACGGTTTCGTCTCCCTTCAGACCCAGCGTTTTGCGCGTGTCACCGCCGGTGAACTCGAACGGAATGACGCCCATACCGACCAAGTTCGAGCGATGGATGCGCTCAAAGCTTTCGGCGATCACAGCCTTGACGCCCAGCAGCGCGGTCCCTTTGGCCGCCCAGTCCCGAGACGAACCCGCACCATATTGCTCGCCACCAAAGACGACCAGTGGGGTGCCCTGTTCCTGATAGGCCATCGACGCTTCATAGACTGAGGTCTGTTCGCCATCCGGGCCTTTGGTGTAACCACCTTCGACACCGTCCAACATTTCGTTCTTGACGCGGATATTGGCAAAGGTTCCGCGCATCATGACCTCGTGGTTGCCACGACGCGAGCCATACGAATTGAATTCGCGCGGTTGCACTTGGCGTTCAGTCAGATACCTGCCAGCGGGTGTGGTCGTGGCAAAAGACCCGGCGGGCGAGATGTGGTCGGTGGTGATCATGTCGCCCAGGATCAGCAGAACCTTGGCCCCGTCGATATTCGAGATCGTGCCTGGTTCAGCCCCCATACCCTGGAAATAAGGAGGGTTTTGAATATAGGTCGAGGTCGGCGGCCAGTCATAAGTTTCCTGTTGCGGAACCTCGACCTCTTGCCATTTTTCGTCACCTTTGAAGACATCGGCGTATTTCGACTGGAACGCCTCGCGGGTCACGGTGGCCTCCACCAGCTCCGCGATTTCGGCTTGGGTCGGCCAGATGTCTTTCATATAGACGTCGTTGCCGTCCTTGTCTTGACCGATGGGCTCGGACGTCAGGTCGATATCCATTGTGCCCGCCAACGCGTAGACGACAACCAGAGGCGGCGAGGCCAGATAGTTCGCGCGCACGTCTGGGGAAATACGGCCCTCGAAGTTGCGGTTGCCGGACAAGACCGAGGTGGCCACCAGATCGCCTTCGGCGATAGCTTCTGAAATCTCTCTCTGGATCGGGCCTGAGTTGCCGATACAGGTGGTGCAGCCATAACCCACAAGGTTGAACCCGATCTTGTCCAGATCCTCTTGCAGACCAGCCGCCTCAAGATAAGCAGATACGACCTGCGAACCCGGCGCCAGCGAGGTTTTGACCCATGGTTTGCGATCCAGACCCAATGCTGCGGCCTTGCGGGCCACCAGACCCGCGCCGATCATGACGTACGGGTTTGACGTGTTGGTGCAGGAGGTGATCGAAGCGATCACGACCTTGCCCGATTCCATGCCCCATTCTTCACCTTTGACTTCGATCTGTTTGCCCATCGGACGCTTGAAAGTCTCTGCCATTTCCTTGGTAAAGGCCGCTTTGGCACCAGTTAGTGCAACATAGTCTTGCGGGCGTTTGGGGCCCGAGATCGCAGGAACGATGGTGCCCATGTCCAGCGACAGCGTGTCGGTGTAGATCGGGGCGTAGTTCTCATCGCGCCAGAGGCCGTTTTCCTTGGCATAGGCTTCGACCAGTGCCAGACGATCCTCGTCGCGGCCGGTATTGCGCATGTAGCGAAGGGTCTCGCCGTCGATGGGGAAGAAGCCGCAGGTCGCGCCGTATTCGGGTGCCATGTTGGCAATGGTGGCACGGTCGGCCAGCGGCAGACTGTCCAGACCTTTACCGTAGAACTCGACGAACTTACCGACCACGCCCTTTTCGCGCAGCATTTCCACGACCTTTAGGACAAGGTCGGTGCCGGTGGTGCCCTCGACCATTGCGCCAGTCAGTTCAAAACCAACAACCTCGGGGATCAGCATCGAGATCGGCTGACCCAGCATCGCGGCCTCGGCCTCGATCCCGCCGACGCCCCAACCCAGAACGGCCATGCCGTTCACCATCGTGGTATGGCTGTCGGTGCCAACCAGCGTATCAGGATAGGCAACCTCATCCCCGTTCTGATCCGTGTCAGTCCAGACGGTCTGGGCCAGGTATTCCAGGTTCACCTGATGGCAGATGCCGGTGCCCGGGGGCACAACGCGGAAATTGTTAAAGGCGTTCTGTCCCCATTTCAGGAATTGGTAGCGTTCCATGTTGCGTTCATATTCGCGGTCCACGTTCATCTGGAACGCGCGGGGATTGCCGAACTCGTCAATCATGACCGAATGGTCGATGACCAGATCAACCGGGTTCAGCGGGTTGATCTTTTGTGCGTCGCCACCCAGCGCCTTGATACCGTCGCGCATCGCTGCAAGGTCGACAACAGCCGGAACACCGGTGAAGTCCTGCATCAGCACACGGGCAGGGCGGTAGGCAATCTCTCGCGGGTTCTTTCCGCCATTTGCGCCCCATTCGCTGAAGGCCTTGATGTCGTCGACCGAGACGGAAAAGCCGTCATCTTCGAACCGCAAAATATTTTCCAATACCACTTTCAGCGCGGCAGGCAGTTTCGAGAAATCACCCAAACCGGCCGCTTGGGCGGCGGGGATCGAGTAATAAGAAATGGACTTACCGTTCACGCTCAGGCTGCGGCGTGTCTTGGCGGTGTCCTGTCCGACTTTGATGGGCATCAGTGGCCTCCCTCTCAAATGACTTGGAAAATGGGATTCGCTGTCTGTTATCTGTATCACCAAAGCCCTTGGTTCAAGGTTGAATAATAGCAAAGGTGTCGTTTTAGTATACTATTGTACACAAGTTTGGAAAATCATGTATTCCTGCCTCAAGAAACCTTGATTGGTCGTTGAATACCAAAGCGGCTATTGCTGATACCCGACCGCCCAAACCGAGAGTTCTTATGTTCAGATCCGCCGCATTGACCGCCCTGATGTCCTGTCTTCTGGCTGCCTCTGTTGCGGCTGAGGATGATCCTGTGGTGGTTGAATTGTTTACGTCACAAGGATGCTCATCCTGCCCTCCGGCAGATCGCTTGATGCATGACCTGGCCAAACGCGACGACGTCATCGGCTTGGCGCTGCACGTGGACTATTGGGATTACATCGGTTGGAAAGATGAATACGCCGATCCGGACCACACCCTGCGGCAGCGTGCCTATGCTCGGGAAGGGGGGCGTTCGATGATCTATACGCCGCAGATGGTGATCAACGGGCAGCATGACATTGTGGGCGCACAATCTCGCGAACTGGATCGTCTGATCAATGCTCATCTCAAGGCGACCCCTGAGGCATCGGTTACAGCAACCCGAGCAGCAGATGAAGTGACAGTGGATGTGACTCCCTTGGAACTGCCAGAGGGCGAGACCTATGACGTGCGTATCGTACAGTATTCGCCCATGCGCCATGCCTCGATCCGTCGCGGAGAACTGGCCGGGCACGAACTGGATTATGCCAATGTCGTTGAGACATGGCAGATTGCGGGGCAGTGGGATGGAAATGCCCAGCAATCGTTTTCAGCTCAGCTCAGCTCTGATCTGCCTGCCGTTGTGCTGGTGCAAAGGGCAGGTCACGGGCCGATTGTTGCGGCCACCCAGGTGAAGTGATTAGGGCGTTTCTTTGGGGTTTATCCCCAGCACGTTCAAGTTTTTCCAACGGCGATGAATCCAGAACCATTGCCCCATGTGCTGCCGCACCACCTTTTCCAAGTCATCATTGGTAAACTGGGTCATGGTTTTGGGGTCCGAATGCGGTACCGGATCATGCAGGATGATTTCAAAATCGATGCCATTGGGCTGCCGCACCGCATAACAGGGAATGAGCTCGGCCTTGTACTTTATGGCCAGTTCTGCGTTCAAAACGGACGTGGAAGCAGGCTTGCCGAAGAACATAAGTTCCTCGCCGCCTAACGCATGAAGATCGGATACAATGGCTATGATCCCACCCTTTTTGAGCGAACGCACCATTTCGACCATCCCGCGCCGCCCTTGCTCGAACATCGGCGCGCCGGTTTTGTAGAAGGCTTCGACATAAGCGTCGTTGAAATACGGGTTGGCCATGCGGCGATAGAGGCAGCCAATCGGTTGGCCGCTATGTTCCTGCAGGGCGATGCGCGCGGCCAGATAGTGCCCGAAATGCGCCGTGATCATCATGACCGGACGCCCTTCGGCGATCGCCTTGTCAAAGGCGGCAATGCCCGGACCGGAGATTTTTGCCGATTTTTGCCGCTCAGTGAATCCCTCGGGTGAAAAATGCTCCATGATAGCCCGGCCGGCATTATCCGGCACATCGCGGCAGATCTTTTTCACTTCGGCATCGGATAGGTCAGGGCAGGTGAGCTTCAAGTTCCGCCGGATACGTGTACGAAACCCGACAACCGGCGCCAAAGTACGCATGATCGCGCCCATGGTGGCGACGCGCCGCTCATACGGGGCAAGGCGCATTGCGCCGATGACCCCTTGAAGGAGCATATTGGCGACATAGTATTTTCCAAGCTCAAACCGGCTGAGCTCCGACTTTTCGACGGGCATGGAGGTGTCTCACCGCGTGTTGCGAAGTTGCTTTGCCAGACATACAGCCCGACGTAGGCAAGCTCAAGCGCTCAGAGAAGGGGAAAATTCCGGGTCTTCAAGTATTGTCCAATTACCAGCCTCTGGGGTTGAGGATTTACTGTGTTTCTTCGTCCTCGTCATTTTCAATCAGGGCGATTGTTCCGGCGTCGACCAGCATCCGAATGGCACCAACGACCTGAGTCATCGCGTCTTCGGCTTCGGATTGCCTAACGCGCCCGCGTTCACCCATTTCTTCGCGCAGGTTATCCGCCATTCGGGACGAGATATTGGACAACAGGAACTCGACCGACGCCTTGTCATCATCTGCTGCGGCACCAGCCAGCGCTGTGACCAGAACGGGTTGCTCCACTTCGCGCAGGATAACCGGAACGTCCCGAGGCTTTATACGCGTTGATACATGAGCGAAGGTAAAGATCGATCGACGCACAAGGTCGGCGAAATCGGCGTCATCTTCGTCCAGCGCGCTCAACAAGTCGTCGCGTGTGGCCGCTGCAGATTGGTTCAAGATTGCGCCGACCCTTGCGCCGGGGCCATCATCGAATGCCTGCGCCGGGCGCTGATCCAGCTGCGCGGCCAGAGACCAGCCGATCCGCTCGACCGCTTCGGGGGTGACATTCGCGGTCTTCGAGACAGCAAAGGTGATCCGCCGTGCCACCGGCCCCGGCATGTGGCCCAGCATCTGAGCAGCCTGTGCGGTGTCCATCTTTGACAACATCACCGCAGCCACTTCGGTGCTTTCCGCCTGCGCCATGGCTGCAAGATCTTCGACGGGGATGTCGCGCAGTCTTTGCCACGGGTCACCGATCTGTCGTACCCCGGCCACTTTGCGGAGGCGGGCTGCTGTTTTAGGCGCGATCTTTCCGTTCACCGCATCCAACGCGCCGGCCAGACCGTGAGGAAATGCAAGGCCGATGTTGTCCAGAGCATCGCTGAACTCCTGCGCCACCGAATCGAGCGTCACGCGGTCCACCAGACCCATCTCACCCAGCTGATGGGTCAGTTTTTCTTGTAGATCGTCGGGAAGTTCCTCCAATGGAAGGTCAGCGCCTTCGTTCAGCAGAAACCGCACAACAACCGCTGCCTTTTGACGGTTGGTCAACGCCCGAGGGACAAGGCGCGGTGTGGTGTCATCCCCTTTGGCAAGCGGAGTGGGGGCCCCGGGTGCCGCGTTTATCAATGCGTTTGTTTCCTGCATCTGCCTGTGGTGCCAAAATTACTGAGCCACAGGCAGATTACGGAGAATCGGGTTAAATAACCTTGAAGTTTAGTAGTTATAGGTCAGCCCGGTGCGGATCGCTTCGCGCAGCGATGCCTCGGCCCAGGTTCCTTCCCCGCCACGCGTTTTGATTTCGCGCCATTGTTCGATGGCCAGATCGGTTCTGCCCTCGGTTACAAACCCTTGTGCCATATAGCTGCGGGCCAGAAGGTTGTCGGGGTTGGCGTTGATGGCATTCTGATAGAAAACGTTCGCCAGTTCCAATTCGCCCATCTTGCGGTAGGTGAAGCCCCAATAGGTCAGCACACGATCGTCGTTTTGGTCCATGATCCGCAGGATATCCTGAGCGTGCCCGTACTGCCCGTCATAGGCCAATTCGCGGACGGCATCATACAGTTGATCATCGGAAAGATTGGTCTTGTTGGGTTTGACGCATCGGCCTCTGGCCTCGTCGAAAACACGACCGAACAGACATTTCTTGGTCGTGTTCGTCGGTTTGGGTGGGCTGCTGCTGTCACCGCCTGCGGCATGGACCGCTGGGGCAAAGGCAAAGGCTTGCAAGGCAAGGGCCGAAGCTAACAAAAGGCGCATAATCCTACTCCGTTCTCTGGGCTGCTCATAAGATCATAGTGCGATCTACAAAAAAGCTAACAGTTGAACGATTGCATTTATTCATAAGTAGGACATAAAATTGTCAGCTATTGACGGATTTCGCGCAGCTTTGAGTTTCTGAGTCCCAGGATGTGCCAGGTGCGCAGGATTGCGTCTGCTTGGTGTGTGCATTGCACGCAAGGCTTGCGGTTGCAAAAAGCGCAAGTGCTGCTGCGCTGGCAAGGGTTTTGACCATGGCGTTTTCCCTCCAAGGAATGCGCCGCAAGCATACCTTATTTTAAACGCGCTGGCAAAAGAACAAGACCCGCTCTGCTTGCGGCAGAACGGGTCCCGAAATTCAATTTCAAAAGATGGTGTTATTCACCAAATACACGGGCAAAGATCGTGTCGACGTGTTTGGTGTGATAACCGAGGTCGAATTTCTCTTCGATCTCTTCGGGGCTGAGCGCGGCTGTGACATCGGCGTCTGCCAACAGCTCTTCTTTGAAGTCGGTACGGTGTTCCCAGACCTTCAGCGCATTGCGCTGTACCATGGCATAAGCGTCCTCGCGGCTGACACCGGCTTGGGTCAACGCAAGCAGAACGCGCTGGCTCATGACAAGTCCGGGGAACTTGTTCATGTTCTCAAGCATGTTTTCGGGGAAGATCAGCATTTTGTCGATCACGCCTGTCAGTCGCGCCAGCGCGAAATCCAGTGTGATTGTGGCGTCGGGTCCGATCATGCGTTCTACCGAAGAATGCGAGATGTCGCGCTCGTGCCAGAGTGCCACGTTTTCCATCGCCGGGATCACGGCCGCGCGCACCATGCGGGCCAGCCCGGTCAGGTTCTCGGTTAGCACCGGGTTTTTCTTGTGCGGCATCGCCGAGGAGCCTTTCTGGCCCATCGAGAAAAACTCGGCCCCCTCAAGCACCTCGGTCCGCTGCATGTGGCGGATTTCGATGGCGATGTTTTCGATGCTGCTGGCGATCACGCCCAGCGTGGCAAAGAAGGCCGCGTGGCGGTCGCGCGGAATGACCTGAGTGCTGATCGGTTCAGGCACCAGTCCCATTTGGTCACAGACATGTTCCTCGACGCGCGGGTCGATATTGGCAAAAGTACCAACAGCACCGCTGATCGCGCCGGTGGCGATTTCCGCGCGGGCGTCGCGCATGCGCGACAGGTTGCGGTCCATCTCGGCATAGAAGCGCGCGAAGGTCAGGCCCATGGTGGTGGGTTCGGCGTGGATGCCGTGGCTGCGACCGATGCGGACAGTGTCTTTGTGTTCAATCGCGCGACGCTTGAGCGCGGCCAGCAGACCTTCGAGATCGGCGATCAGCAGGTCTGCGGCGCGGGTCAGCTGTACGTTCAAACAGGTGTCCAGCACGTCCGAACTGGTCATGCCCTGGTGCACGAAACGCGCCTCTTCGCTGCCGACATGTTCGGCCAGGTGGGTCAGGAAGGCGATGACGTCGTGCTTGGTGATGGCCTCAATCTCGTCAATGCGGGCCACGTCGAATTCCACGTCCTTAGCCTTCCATACGGCCTCGGCGTTTTCACGAGGGATCACGCCCAGATCGGCCATGGCGTCGCAGGCGTGTGCCTCGATCTCGTACCAGATGCGGAACTTGGTCTCGGGCGACCAGATAGCGACCATGTCAGAGCGGGAATAACGGGGAATCATTGGCGGCAGCACCTTTATGTGATTGGGATGAGGCGTTGGCGCGGGGTTTAGCCCTGTGCGCGCGAGGGAACAAGATGTGAGAGCAGGTATGAGACGGTTTGCCCTGATTTTGGTCTTTTGGCCGGGTGTTTTGGCCGCAGACGGCTTCCAGAAACTGTCCGGCGAGGAAATCCTCGCAGCTTTGACCGGCAAGAAACTGGAATATGGAAGAGGGGTCTGGCAAACATTCGAGGCCAGCATGATTACCCAGTACTTCTCGGGCGGGCCAAGCGCGGGGCGCTGGGCCGTGCAAGAGGATCAGTATTGCTCGACTTGGCCGCCGTCGGACCTGTGGGCCTGCTATGATGTCTTTCGGAATGAGGACACGATCCGCTTTGTAGATGATGCAGGTGGCCAGACCGATGGAGTCTATGCGCCATAGACGTCCCATGTTTCTATGGCGGTGTGGAATTTGGTTTTGGTAATCGGCAGTTGCCCCGCCTGGTGGTCAGTGAAGTACGAACGCGGCTTTTTCTGGTCTTTTCGACGCAATGCTGGACAAGGCGCGCCCTCACGGTTCAATCTGTGGGTACAGAAACTATCAGGTTATTGAAATATGCGTTTATTTTCAGGTCCGATACTTGCCGCCTGCGCCGCAGTCTGGCTGGGCGGGGCAGGTTCTGCGATGGCCGACACCCCTGCGACATATACCGAGGATGGCCGTGCGCTGTTTAGCTTTAACGTGCCCGATTTCTGGTTGCTGCGCACCGGTGGCCCACGTGAGATCGAAGACACCGAGTTGGGGGATCCGCGCGCCGTCGCGCGGGTCATGGGGCTGCGGCCTGTGACAGATGACACCGTCTGGATGGGCTTTGTCTCTCCGGCAGGGGTTGCGACCATTCAGGACGGTATCCGGTATCTTCAGGATATCGATAAGTTTCTGGTCAATGATCCGACTGTCACCAGCACCAGCGACACCCGTATCGGGGGATTGCCTGCCCGGGTTTTTCGAGGGACTGGGCGTCGGGACGGCACAGGGGTGAGCTTTACGGCCACAGTTATTGACCTGCCGCGCAACCGGGTTGCCATAGCCGTCGCGATTTTGCGTGACGGTGCAAATCCAGATTATGCAGATGACCTGAATGACGTCTTCGCGTCGTTCCGGTCGCGTCAGTGAGGGAGGGTGCGATGAGCCTGAGACTGTTCAAACGAATATCCCTCGCGCTGGGGCTGGGGGCTGCGACGTTAACTCTGTCGGCGTGTGATGGTGTTTCGGTAGGGGTCGGGTATGGGTATGACCCGTTTTATGACTCAATGCTCTGGAACGATTACTACCGCCGTGATGTCAATGTGGGTATCAATCCACCAGACCGGCCAAATCGCCCAGATCGGCCAACGCGCCCAGATCGCCCGAAACCGCCGGTTGCTAAACCGCCTGCGCGGCCAAAGCCCCCGACGGCACGGCCACCTGCGGCGCGACCGCCGATACATCGGCCATCGCCGCGCCGCTGATAGCTTGAAGGCCGCCCTCGGGCGGCCTTTTTCACGGTAGAAGTTCGGTCGTGATATGGGCTGACCCTTCGAGTGTCCGGTGTACCGGGCACTTGTCCGCAATTTCCAGCAGACGTTGCTTTTGGGCTTGGTCCAGTGGTCCGGTCAATCGGATTTTGCGGCGGAATTGATCCACTTTACCTTCATTCGCGAGCCCGGCGTCCTGAGCGTGAACCTTGTCGTGACAGACATCCACACTCACGCTCGTCAGAGGCCAATTCTTTCGCCGCGCATACATCCGTATTGTCATGGATGTACAAGCACCCAGACCGGATGAGACAAAGCCATAGGGCGACATGCCCTTGTCCGTGCCGCCGTAAGAAGCTGGTTCATCCGCGACTGCGTGGTGATGTGGCCCGGCCTGAATGTCCTGCATGAAGCCGCTTGGGTCCGCTTCGGTGACGCGCACAACGCCTTCCGGGGCACCCGGTGGCGGGGCGGGCGGGCACAGCTTCACATAGCGTGAAACCCATGCCGATATCACATCGGCCGCATATTCGGCATCCGCTGCGCGCGTGATCAGGTGATCGGCATCATCGAGAGTGACAAAGCTTTTTGGGTGCTTGGCCGCCAGAAAGATGGTGCTCGCGTTGTCGATGCTGACCGTTTCATCCCGTGGCGCATGAAGGATCAGCAAAGCGGCTTTGAGGTCGGCGATCGCGGCGGTCAGGGCGGATTGGGCAATGTCATCCACAAAGGCTTTTCCGATGCGGAACGGGCGCCCGCCCAAAGAAACCTCAGCGCTTCCGTCCTGCTCGATCTGAGGCAGCGCGTCTTCAAAGTTATGCGAGACGTGACCGGGATCTGCCGGTGCGCCCAATGTCACAACGGCTTTTACCGTCGGAATACCAGCGCGCGCGCGCAAAACCGCCGCGCCGCCCAGCGAATGGCCGATCAACAGGGCAGGGGCCATATTGCGCCCGGCCAGATATTGCGCGGCTGAGATCAGATCCTCGACATTGGACGTAAACGTCGTATTGGCGAACTCGCCCTCGGAATGACCCAGCCCGGTAAAGTCAAAGCGCAGCACCGCGATTCCCATTGCCGCCAAGCGGGCCGAGATGCGCCGGGCTGCAGGGATGTCCTTGGAACAGGTAAAGCAATGGGCAAACAGGGCGGTTGCCAGAACCGGTCCGTCGGGCAGATCCAATCGCGCTGCCAGTTGGCTGCCGTCATGTCCGGCAAAAGTGATGCGTTCCGTGGGCATGTCGGCTCCTTGAGTGTGTTGGGGGAACACAGACAATACTGTGTTCATGCTGGTCTGGTCTCAACCCCTATGTCAGTCGCGTCACGTGAAGGTGAGGACATTGAGAACATTGTGCGTTTTTTTTCGCCTGAGCATCATCATTACACTGCGCATCAGGCTTTGAGGAACGTATCTGCCGCTCTGATTTAAATGCATCACGAAATGTGAATTGAATTCGATCAAACATTCATTTAA
This sequence comes from Ruegeria sp. CDSA021, assembly GCF_059612325.1. Taxonomy (NCBI): domain Bacteria; kingdom Pseudomonadati; phylum Pseudomonadota; class Alphaproteobacteria; order Rhodobacterales; family Roseobacteraceae; genus Ruegeria; species Ruegeria sp. CDSA021. The sequence continues at coordinate 168,800 of NZ_JBXWQJ010000006.1, read as the reverse complement.
CTTATATCACCCTCGCGCACATCTTTGGAATGAGATGTTGACCAAGGAGATACCCATGTCACATGCAGAGTTCACCGCCCGCACCCACGAGATGCGCCCGCTGTTGGTCATCGCGTTGCTACTGGCTGGCCTTAGCGGTTTTGTCATCGGCCAGTCTTGGCCCGCGAACTTGAGCGGGCCGCAGGAACAGGTACGTCCAGCCATCGAAGACTGGCACGGCAATGTCCGCCGTTCCTATTGGTCAGAATGAGGCTTTGGCCTCACTCAAGTCCCATCAACCGAGCATCGAAGGGGTATTTTGTAAGGTTCTCGTACCCGTTTTCGGTAATGAGAACCTGATCTTCCAGCTTGATGCTGAAGTCGCCGCCGACCTCGCCAACACAAGCTTCAACACACAGAACCATTCCGGGTTCTAGCGGGTAATCGTATGATCCTTCGACAGCCTTATCGGGATAGGCCACAAGCGGCCATTCATCGCACAGGCCGACGCCGTGCATCAGGCAGCCGTATTTCTGCGCCTGAAACTTGTCGTCCAGCCTATGGGCATTCGCTGTCAGTTCCGGGATCATCACGCCGGGTTTGAGCATCTCCATGTTGGTCATGATGTGTTCATGCGCGTGCTGCATGGCATAGATCATGCCCTCACGCGGCTTCTGATCGCCAATCCACCAGCTGCGGGAAATGTCGATGCAGATCCCGTAGGAGCCAATCAAGTCGGTGTCGAAAGAGATGATCTCATTATTCTGGGTGATCCGAGGGCCGCATTCCTGAAACCACGGGTTGGTGCGTTGGCCCGAAGCCAGAAGGCGCGTTTCGATCCACTCTCCACCGCGCTTGATATTCTCCGCGTGCAGTACGGCCCAGATGTCGTCTTCTGAGGTTTTTCCATCCCCCACATTGGCACGCGCGAACTTCTCCATTTCAGCAACGGCTGTCTCACACGCGTGGCTGGCGCAACGCATGGCGAGGATTTCGTCCGGTCCCTTGATGGCACGGGTCTTTTCGGTCAGCTCTTCGCCTTCCATGATCTCGAACCCCTGCGCCTCAAGCGCACGCAACCCGTGCAGCATGATCTTGTCGACGGCCAAGCGCGTGTTGCCACCGCTGTGCTCTTCGATCAGCACCCGCACTTCATTCGAGAACACATCTGCGGCCACATCGACCTTGTCGCCCCGGTCGAAGTAAAACAGATCAGCGCCCGAACGCTGTTCCCGCACCAGAGGGTTGAAGGTGCTGAGGAAGGGTGAATTCTTGTAGTCCCAAATCACCATATAACCATCAGCGCACAGTAGAACCGCGCGGAACGGGTTATGTGTGTTCCACAGCTGCATGTTCGTGCTGTCGGTGGCATAGCGAATGTTCAACGGATCAAATACCAGCAAGCCGCCATACCCGCGGTCCACAATAGCCTGCGTCAGCCGCTTCCAGCGATGTTCGCGCATCCGTGCGAGATTGGGCAACTCAAGCCCTGCAGCGGCCCATTCGTCAAATGCCAGCTGCGTCGGTCCGATTTCAATCCGTTCATTGTCATTTGGGGTGCCATCCCCCAACGTAGCACCTCGGCTGGGGTCAATCTTGCGCGAATCTCGGTAATGCTGGTTCATGACTGACCTCATTGTGTGTTCAAGCAAAGTTAGAGAGCCGCTCTTTTCCGTCTGAAAAAAATGCGACGGCGTGGTTGTCGTTTTTTGACCGAAACGTGGAGAAAGGCATGTTAAGTCTTTTCCATGCCACAGATTTTGCAAGAAACCATCCCTTATGATTTTGCCAACTTGCGTGCCTTACCGGGAATACAGCCGACGACTCTGGACCAGTGGGTGCATCAGGACGAAGCGTTTGTGGGACAGATGCAACGCCGCGAAGAGTTGCTGTCTGAACGTCGCGACGAGGTTCTAATGCTTGATCCACAGGCCGAGCCCGCGGCCCGCGAGCTGCTGGATCTGGTGTTGGCACAGGTCTACCCCTCGGCCGGGACAACTGTGGTCCGAACCGATGGCGTGACGGTTCCTGTCGATGAAGATCGACCGCTGGATACGTTGTGCAAACTGGTGCAGGAAGATTTCTGTATTCTTCAAAAACATGGGGAAGAGCATGTTCTGACCGGTGCGATCCTATGCTTTCCAGCCAGCTGGCGTTTGTCAGAAAAATTCATGCGGCCTCTGATTGGCATTCATGTGCCTGTCGAGAGCTACGATGAAAATATCGCAAAGCGGGTGCAGCGGTTGTTTGACGGTATTCAACCCGGTCGTCCGTTGTGGCGTTTCAATGCACTCTGGTACGAGGACCCCGAGCTTTTCCAGCCCCGCAGTATCCATGCGCCGCGCAAGATAAAGGATCGGCGGCAAGACTCATTTTTGCGCAGTGAGCGACAGACGCTGTTGCGCCTTCCGAAAACGGACGCGGTCGTGTTTTCGATCCACACCTATGTTCTAGCCGCAAACATGGTTGCAGAAATGGAAAACCCCGCCTGACGGCGGGGCCTCCAAGGAGGGTCTTGGGTAATTTGGTTACATGCCCAGTGCGTTTGCAACTCCGGCAAAGGCATCGCTGGCGTTCAGGGCAACAATGGCGAAGGTCAAAACAAGCACCTGGGTATTGAGGCGAAAGTCTTCACCACGGACCAAGTTGACCGCTGCCATCGACGCGGCGATCGGAGTGGAGACAGTGGCCAGAACGCCTGTCATGCACCAACTGCTGAGGCGAAGGGCATCGCTTGGTCGTTCATCGTCTTGCGCGTTTTCCATTTGCGGCTCTGCCTGATCGGATTGAGCCGCGTCTTCGCTGCGGAACGCGATGCTGAGCAGTTGCTCATCGGTCAATTGGATTGGTCGCGCCGACGGAGTGTGAAGGGCACTGATGCTTTCATCCGGTTCGGGTATGGATATGCTGGAAAACTGACCATTCAGCGCTTGAAAGATCTGCTTTCTATCCCGTGTTGCGCGGCTTGGGGTCAGTGTGTCAAAGGCGCTCATGAACTGTTCGACCGTCAGCACCGTTTTTGGCGAAAGCCATTCTACGCGCCGGGTCGAGCAAATATCGACCATGCGATACAGAATGACGACCAGCATCAGTTCGGAAATTTCTGCGTCATCCAGTAACGGTGACACTGGCGTAATCGACAACACAAGGCGGTTCTGAGGATGTGACACGCGGGGCTTTGTTATGGTTTTTAGCCCCGCGGCACGATCCATGCGCTCGTATCGGTCTTCCTGCTCGGGTTTGCCTGCATCCAGTGTCAACCGAACCAGATATTGGCTCGAGACAATACTGGCCTCGGACATGCTCAGCAGGGCCTTGCGCTCGACCAGATGACCGTAGTCCTCAAGCGTCGCTGCAACAATTGTGCCAAACCGCTCAATCGTTCCGCTTGCGTCGCCATCAAATTGCAGGCCGCCATGGTAGCTGTGCTTCCGAGCCACTGCTCTGTCCTTATTCAAGAAGTGTTCCAGAGGTACTCTAACAACTGTTCTGGGGCAGAATTTGGCAAAAAATGCAAAAAAATGATTTTTTCTCGTGATTGGTTACGCTTTGGAAACCAAGAAACTAAAGGCTTTTCTTTGTCACTGTGGCTCAAATGTGGCGAAACTTGGCGTGACGCGTGTTTTCCCTGAGGCGGGGCTATTGATCGATTCGGGCGGCCATGATGGCAATGGTTTGTTGATATACAGAAGCCGCGTTCCACTGCTGCAAGATGCGAAAATTTGGTTCTCCTGGCTGATAGCCGCGCCCCGGTTTCCAGCCCTTCTTGCGAAGAAAATTCGCGGTTGAGGCCAGTGCGTCCGTCATATCGTAAAAGTCGACACGCCGATCGCCGGTGGCGTCGACCCCATAGGTCAGGGCATTGCCCGGTAAGAACTGCGTATGGCCCAACTCGCCATGTTTTGCCCCTTTTGTCGCCATTGTGATGCTACCCATGTCCACCAGTTTCAGTGCCCCAATTGCGTGAGGAATGAAGAACTCGGACCGGCGACAATCATAGGCCAGTGTTGTGATTGCGGAAACAACCTGACTATCGCCCATGAAATTACCAAAGCCGGTTTCCATGCCATGAATGGCGATCAGAACGCCTGCAGGCACACCGTATTGCCGTTCAAAGGCTGCATAATAGTTTGGGTTGGCGGCTTTGCGTTTGCGCCCTTGTGCGACGATCGTATCGGCCCCTCGGACCCGCATGAATTTATCCAGCGAGTATTTAAAGCTTTTCTGATTGCGGTCCGCCGAAATGGTGCGCGTCGCGTACTGTGTCTGGGACAGTGCTTGCAATCCTTTCTTTTTGACCCCGGCCTTGCGTGCCTGTTTGGCAAAATCTGCCTTCCACGCTTCAAAACCTGCACTGGTATTCCCGCAGGGTGCTGCCAGAACAGGGGAAGTCAGGGAAAGAACAAGTATGGCGGCAAGGCGAAACATGGGCGTAATCCGATCGAGTTGAAATCTGGTCTAAGCCTAACGTGGGCTTTGGTTCCGGCAAAGCGGTTAGTACAGGTCCAACTCACCCTTTTCCTTGAGCGTTTCGAACCATTCTTCGGGAGTAGCCTTGATGCGCGCGTGCTTCACCATCATTGCGTTCATGTTTGGCAGATTGGCCGAATCCGGCCAGTCTTCTGGTTGCCACAGGTGCGAGCGGATCACGCATTTCGGACAATGTGCAAAAACGGTCTCGACATGGATCAGCAGCGCCAGTTTAGGCGCGTGCCCGTCTATGGCCATGCTTTCCAACAATTGGGGGTCGGCACAGATGCGGGCTGCGCCGCGGATGCGGAGCGTTTCCAACTTGCCGGGAACAAAGAAAATTACGCTGACGCGCGGGTCCTTCAGAACGTTGTGGAACGTGTCCACACGTTTGTTGCCCGGCCGATCCGGGATTGCGATCAGGGTATCGGACAGCACCTGAACAAAACCGGGCGGGTCGCCGCGGGGTGAAATATCCAGGTACCCGTCCGGATTGGCCGAGGCGATCAGGCAGAACGGTGAGGTCGCGATGAAGTCGCGACACATCTGATCGAGTGAGGGCATTTCCTTGGCAATGATCTGAGGCAGCGGGTGACCGGAAATCTGTCTCAGTTCCTGTTCGGATGTCACGATGTTTGAGTATTCTGAAAAAGGTGAAGGACTATGAGGCATGCGGTTGTCTCCGACCGGAAGTATCCGCACAATTCTGTTGGATCAATGGCGGCGCGTCAAACCTAGTGCAAAGTAATGACAAGGGCGCCCTAATGGACGCCCTTGCAAGTCGTTTCTGTATGCAGCTTAGCAGCTGTAATACATGCCGTACTCAACCGGGTGCGGCGTGTGCTCGTAGGTTTCGACCTCTTCCATCTTCAGCGCGATGTAGCCGTCGATCTGGTCTTTGGTGAACACGTCGCCCTGCAGCAGGAAATCGTGATCCGACGCCAGAGCTTCCAGAGCCTCGCGCAGCGAGCCGCAGACGGTTGGAATGTCTGCCAGTTCTTCGGCAGGCAGATCGTACAGGTTCTTGTCCATCGCTTCGCCCGGATCAATCTTGTTCTTGATGCCGTCCAGACCGGCCATCAGCAGCGCGGCAAACGCCAGATAGGGGTTTGCGGCCGGATCGGGGAAACGGGCCTCGACGCGCTTGGCTTTCGGGCTTTCGGTCCACGGAATACGGACACAACCGGAACGGTTACGTGCCGAGTAAGCACGCAGAACGGGGGCTTCGAAACCGGGGATCAGACGCTTGTAGCTGTTGGTCGCCGGGTTGGTGAAGGCGTTCAGGGTCTTGGCGTGCTTGAGGATGCCGCCGATGAAGTACAGCGCTTCGTCCGACAGGTCGGCATATTTGTCGCCAGCGAACAGAGGCTTGCCGTCTTTCCAGATCGACATGTTCACGTGCATGCCAGTACCGTTGTCACCTGCGATCGGCTTCGGCATGAAGGTTGCCGATTTGCCGTAGGCGTGCGCGACGTTGTGGATGATGTACTTGTATTTCTGCAGCTCGTCGGCCTGCTTGGTCAGGCTGTCGAAAATCAGACCCAGTTCATGCTGACACGAAGCAACCTCATGGTGGTGCTTGTCGACTTTCATGCCCAGACGTTTCATGGTCGACAGCATTTCTGAACGCAGGTCCTGAGCTTCGTCGATGGGGTTTACAGGGAAGTAGCCACCTTTGACGCCCGGACGGTGGCCCATGTTGCCCATCTCGTACTCGGTGTCGGTGTTCCAGGACGCGTCTGTTGCATCAACTTCGTAGGATACCTTGTTGATGCTGTTCGAGAAACGAACATCGTCAAACAGGAAGAATTCGGCTTCAGGGCCCATATAAGCCACGTCACCGATGCCGGATGCTTTCAGGTAGGCCTCAGCTTTCTGGGCGGTGCCACGCGGGTCACGCTCATAGGCTTCGCCAGTATCTGGCTCAACTACCGAGCAGTGCACACAGATGGTTTTTTCTGCATAGAACGGATCGACATATGCGCTGTCGGTGTCGACCATCAGCTTCATGTCCGACGCTTCGATCGACTTCCAGCCCGCGATGGACGAACCGTCGAACATAAAGCCTTCTTCCAGAAAGTCTTCGTCGACCTGATCGGCCATCAGGGTCACGTGTTGCAGCTTGCCACGGGGGTCGGTGAAACGGACGTCGACATATTCGGCGCCCTCTTCCTTGATCAGCTGAAGAACTGCGTCCTTGCTCATTCTCTTGATTCCTCTGACTTGAAGATTGGTGTGTTACAGTGCGTCCGAACCGGTCTCGCCGGTGCGGATGCGGATGGCTTGTTCAACGGGCGAGACAAAGATCTTGCCGTCGCCTATTTTGTCGGTCTTGGCGGCAGACACGATGGCTTCGATGGCGGCATCGACCTGATCATCGTCCAGCACGACCTCGACCTTCACCTTGGGCAGAAAGTCGACGACATATTCTGCACCGCGATACAGCTCGGTATGGCCTTTCTGACGACCGAAACCTTTGACCTCGATCACGCTGAGGCCCTGGACGCCCACGTCCTGCAATGCCTCTTTCACTTCGTCCAGTTTGAACGGCTTGATGATCGCTTCGATCTTTTTCATCCCGGCTCACCTTGAATGGTTGTCTCAGGGGCAGTGATCACGTCTAAGATCGGGCGGCAATGTGATTGCGATTTTGGGCAGTGCGGTATGCGTCGAAAACGGGCGCTGTGCTAATTTATGGGCGCGTTGCCTAAAAACTAATCAGAATTGAATCGCGCGAGGGTTTGGGATGACGGAATTGCTGACAGCGGCGCAAATGCGGGTCATCGAAAAGACAGCCATCGAGTCCGGTGAAGTGACAGGTCTCGAGTTAATGGAGCAGGCCGGGCAGGGCGTTGTAGATGCAATCTTCGAGGAGTGGCCAGCGTTGGACAGGCGAGGGGCCAGCCCCTCGCGCTCCCCGGGATACTTGGGGCCAGATGAAGGGGATCCGCTGCGCGCGGTGGTGCTGTGCGGGCCGGGGAATAATGGTGGGGACGGATTTGTCGTAGCGCGGCTGTTGCGGGAACTGGGCTGGGCGGTTGAGGTCTTTTTGTACGGTGATCCGGAGAAACTGCCGCCGGATGCACGGGTAAACTATGAGAGGTGGGGAGAAGAAAACGAAGTTCGCGTATTCGCCGTCGACCCCGCCCCGTTAGAGGATGATTTTCTTCGGTTTCCGAATGAAATGGATCTGGTTGTCGACGGGGTTTTCGGCACTGGTCTCACCCGGCCATTTGCAGGTGCGTTTTCCATGTTGGCCAACGCACCGGCCAGAACCCTGCTGCGAGTTCGAGGCATAAAGGTCGTTGCAATTGACACTCCAAGCGGCTTGTGCGCCGACAGCGGGCGTGTTCTTGGCCACGCAATTGCTGCGGACATGACGGTGACGTTTCACAGTAGAAAGTTAGGACATGTCTTGAGTGATGGTCCGGCGACATGTGGGACATTGAAAATCAAGTCAATTGGGCTCGATCCAGCAGAAAACGATCAGATCGTTCATGCGACCGATGCCGATAGGGTGAAGCTTTCGAAAGCTTCAGGCGGGCACAAGTATGCGCATGGTCACGCTCTGATTCTGTCCGGCGGCTCTGGCAAAACCGGTGCAGCGCGATTGGCGTCCCGGGGCGCTTTGCGGATTGGCGCGGGTTTGGTGACGCTGGGTGTGCCACCGTCCGCACAGATGGAAGTGGCCAGTCAGATCACTGCTCTCATGTTGCAGCGTGTCGAGGGAAAAGATGGTTTGGCCGACGTTTTGACTGACACGCGCCTGAATGCCCTTTGTCTGGGGCCAGCGCTTGGGTTGGAACGGGCACAGGCGCTGGTGCCGGTTGCCTTGGCGGCGCAGCGGGCGACGGTGTTGGATGCGGATGCTTTGTCTGCTTTTGCAGACGACCCCGATGCATTGTTCGCGAAAACCCACGAAAACTGCGTGCTGACCCCTCATGGCGGCGAATTTGCACGGCTCTTCCCGGACATTACCGAGAAGCTGAATGCGGTGCCTACCAATGGCCCTGCCTATTCCAAGGCCGACGCTGCGCGCGCGGCTGCAAAGCGGGCAGGGTGTGTGGTTCTGTTAAAAGGGCCGGATACGGTGATTGCGTCACCTGATGGGCAATGCTCGGTCAACTCGGCCTCATACGAAAGAGCAGCCCCTTGGTTGGCGACTGCCGGATCCGGTGATGTGCTGGCGGGATACATCACCGGTTTGCTGGCGCGCGGATTTGCACCTATGCACGCTGCTGAAGCTGCGGCGTGGTTGCATGTGGAATGCGCACGCCAATTCGGCCCCGGGCTGATCGCCGAGGACTTGCCAGAGCAGTTGCCAGATGTGTTTAGAAAGATGAATATTTGAGTATATTGGCGGGAGTTGGCTCAAAACTCACCGAGTCGGCGATATTTCGCCGTCAAGATCAACGTCAATGCAGACCGGATGTTTGCCAGACGCATAACTGGGGGTCACAATTCATTTGCGTGCCCTTACAGCAGATGTGCCATGTTTCATGTAAATATATGGAATATATTGTTAAATTGTAATAGTGATCGTGGCTTTTGTTGCGAAATTGCAATGCTTGCGCGGGATAGAATGCGGGCCACTGGAATGCTCGCGCTCAGTAACATTTGGGTAGTACCTGAAACCCGAACCTTTCATGGTGAGTGAAATGACCCCTTGTATCAAATACATGTCAGTTGCAGCCATTTTGACTGCGACAACCGCAATTCCGGCTGTTGCGGAGTTAAAGTATGAGAACAACTCTGGCGGCTATGTGCTGTTGTATGGACAGTTCAACCCGGCCTTGATTTCAGTTGATGACGGGCAGGATACCGAGACCCGTGTTCTCGACAACGATCTATCGAACAGCCGCGTCGGCCTGCGTCTTATGCAGCCTTACGGACAAAACGAATTCACGTTCCGATTTGAATCTGCGCTCGGATTGCCGAACTCGACCGAGTGGAACCAGAACGGTACAAATTTTAGTGGCTGGACCCGTGAAGATATTCGTCACGTGGATTTCGCTTTGAAGGGAAATTACGGTAAATTCTCGGCGGGTCAGGGCAGCATGGTGTCTGATGGTGCCGCAGAAACCGACCTCAGCTACGTTGGAACTGCGCTGTATTCGTTTACCAATGACGAAAACTCGGGCTTCTTCTATCGCGACACGACAGGTTTGCTGAGTGGTATTACGGTTGGCGACAGTTCCAGCAACTTTGACGGCGCGCGTCGCGGACGCGTGCGGTATGACACGGCATCGTTCAATGGGTTCTCGGCTGGTTTTGCCTATGGTCAGAACATCCTGTCCAGCAGTGATGATGATGACTACTACGACGTCGGTTTGTTCTATGAAAACACCTTTGTCGGCGGTGTGGAGTTCGCAGCATCCATTGCTTATGCGGTAAGAGATCGGGACGACAACTCGGGCGATCGCAAAGACACGATCGGCTCAGCGTCGGTCCTGCTGCCCAGCGGTCTGGGTTTTACGATCGCAGGCGGTACACGAGACGATGACCAGGCCGGTGCTACGGATCCGAACTACTGGTACGGCAAGATCTCGTACGAAGGTAACTGGGTATCTTGGGGCAAGACGGGTGTCGGTATCGATTACTATGGCGGCTCGGACTTCGAAAGCAACGGTTCGGACACCAAAGCATGGGGTATCGCCGTGGTTCAGAAGGTCGAAGCGATCAACACAGACGTCTATCTGAAATATCGTAACCACGACTTTGATGACGGTTCATCCTTTGACAACAACGAAGCCTGGGTATTGGGCGCGCGTTGGAAGTTCTGATCGCACTGAAAAAATCAAACATGAACGCTCCGGTTTCCGGAGCGTTTTTTTTGCGGTTTAGGCGATCAAATACTGTTGGATTCCGCCTTTGCCCCTTGCACGTAAGCTGCTGTCCAAATAGAAGGCGTCAAATTTGCCTGGCGCGCCCTTTTTGCGCGCCCCGAATCCTATGGGGACTACCATAATGCAGGTTACCGAGACGCTGAACGAAGGTCTGAAACGCGGCTACAACATCGTTGTGACCGCAGCCGAGCTGGACGCGAAGGTCAATGAAAAGCTGAACGAAGCGCAGCCGGAAATCGAAATGAAAGGTTTCCGCAAGGGCAAGGTGCCGATGGCGTTGCTGAAAAAGCAGTTTGGCCAGCGCCTGCTGGGCGAAGCGATGCAGGAGACCATCGACGGTGCCATGAACAAGCACTTTGAAGACAGCGGCGACCGCCCTGCGCTGCAGCCCGATGTCAAGATGACCAACGAGGACTGGAAAGAAGGCGACGACGTAGAAGTCGCGATGTCCTACGAAGCACTTCCCGCGATCCCCGAAGTCGACCTGAAATCGGTCGAGCTGGAGAAGCTGGTTGTCAAAGCCGATGACGCAGCCGTGGAAGAAGCGCTGAACAACTTGGCCGAAACTGCACAAGACTTCAAAGCGCGCCGCAAAGGCTCGAAAGCCAAAGACGGCGATCAGATCGTGTTCGACTTTGTCGGCAAGGTTGACGGAGAAGAGTTCGAAGGTGGTTCGGCCGAAGAGTACCCGCTGGTTCTGGGTTCGAACAGCTTCATCCCCGGTTTCGAAGAGCAACTGGTTGATGTGAAAGCCGAAGAAGTCAAAGACGTCAACGTCACCTTCCCGGAGGAATACGGCGCGGAGCATCTGGCCGGTAAAGACGCTGTTTTCACCTGCACCATCAAAGAGGTGAAAGAGCCGGTTGCGGCTGAGGTCAACGACGATCTGGCCATGAAATTTGGTGCCGAAGATCTGGACGCCCTGAAAGCCCAAATTTCCGAGCGTCTGGAGGCAGAATATGCCGGTGCATCGCGCGCTGTCATGAAACGCGCCCTGCTGGATGCACTTGACGAGAAAGTATCGTTCGACCTGCCGCCTTCGCTGGTGGAAGCCGAAGCCAAGCAGATCGCGCATCAGCTGTTCCACGAGGAAAACCCGGACGTGGAAGGCCACGACCACGGTGAGGTTGAGCCCACTGAAGAGCACACCAAACTGGCCGAGCGTCGTGTACGTCTGGGTCTGTTGCTGGCCGAGCTGGGTCAGAAGGCCGAGGTTGAAGTGACCGACGCGGAAATGACTCAGGCGATCATGAACCAGGCGCGTCAGTACCCCGGTCAAGAGCGTCAGTTCTTTGAGTTCGTTCAACAGAACGCTCAGATGCAGCAGCAGTTGCGTGCGCCGATCTTTGAAGACAAGGTTGTGGACTACGTCTTCGAACTGGCTCAGGTCGCTGATAAAGACGTCAGCAAAGATGATCTGCAAAAAGCTGTCGAGGCATTGGAAGAGGAGTAATCCTCTTCCGCCCATCCCCAATGGGCACAAAAAAACGGAGCCGCCTGTTCATCAGACGGCTCCGCTTGGGTGGCTTTTGTACCTATGAGGTGAGGGGGTCATGCCTCATGAGCAAAAGCACGGGGGGTTTGTAGCAGAGCGGTTTTCTGCTCTGGTGTGAACGTGTTCGAGAGCGCTTCGATCAGCTTCAGCACATCTTGCCGTTCAGCTTCTGTCTTGGCTGCGCTCATCTGTTCGACAAAATACTTCTCAAGATCCGTCAGTGGTTTGTGATCTTGATTTGCTGGCGCACGCGCTGCGGCTTTCTTGGCGGCGAACAGAGCCAGTGCATCGTCTTCATCGATAAAGACATCGTTGCGAATGCCCGCGAATTCTCGCAAACCCGCGATGCGTTCGTCGGTGCAATCCAGCAGGGCGGCCAGTGCATGGACCTTGCCCATCGGAACTGTTTTACCGACATAGTCATATGGGGCGCAGTTCGACCGTTTCAGAACCCGGTCCATGACCGGATCGATAACAGTGATGATATCCTGGATACCTGCGTTCTTTGCATATTCCAAAGAACCGATCATCAACTCGCATGTTGCGTAGGAGACCGAGTTCTTGTCCTTGCCCCGAGTGAGACGTTGGGTGTCGACGCAGAAGCGGGTCGATTCCCACATGGTTGCGCTGCGCAAGGGAGCTTCCCCGCACAAGATCGCCGAGAAGACATCCGACAGCATGTGAGGGCCGGTGGTCTGGAGGGCACGCACGGCTGCGACGACATTCCCCTCATCGTCGAGTCCGATTACATATGCCGGGTCCAGATGATCGAACTCGTCGATTTCTTTTCCGTCCTGAATATTAACGTCCCATCCAAGACGTTCGCCAAAAACACGTGCTCTCAACTCGAACATTTCGTCAAGAACCTCGCTGAACATATGTCTGTTCAGGCCATCTACCACGATGATCATTTCTTCCCCCTTCGAGTGGTTGTTCGGTAATTTCGACGTTACCGCTCTCTGGGGATATTTCTATTGGGGGATTCCCGTATTTTGGCGAAATTTTGCGTTTTTTATGATTAGCCTGGGGTAATTAGACCAATCGCTATCGCCCGACCGACGGCTTGCGGCGTTGTCAGCGCACTAAGCTTTTCTCGGCTTGAACGCAAGTGAACTTCTACCGTCCGGTGTGAAATGGACAAAATATCGCCGATGTCCTGTTGGGATTTACCTGCAGCAACCCATTGCAGGATCTCCGCTTCTCTGGACGAAAGCGTCGGATGATACAGCGCATTCGTCAGTTCATCTGTCGAAACGACGTGGTCATGAATGTGAACCGCCATGGACTGCAGATCGCTGATCACATGAGTGTAGAGCTTGCGCCACTCTTCCTTGCTGCAGTTGCGCGTGGCGCTCAGCAGACCGATGTCCCCATAGGGGCCGCGCACGGGAATTGTAACGCCTTGATTGGACAGACCAAAATCACTTGCATCTCGGAACACGCGCTGGAAATCGGGGCTGCGCTCGAGGCGACTCCAGTCGACAGGAGCAATGCTGCGGCGGGCCATGTGGATGGTGGGATCCACCATGATCAAACCCTGGTTTTGGTAATGCTCGGTCCACGCGTCATCATATGTAACGAAACCGGCAACCGTCCCAGCGGCTGGGTTCATGCCCGCATAAGCGGCATGGTCCATCTCATGCTTATCACAGATTTGCCTTAGAAATTCAGTGTAGCGAACTTCTGAATCCGGCAGAGTGCTCAGATCGACAATTTCCATGCGGCGCCTACCAACTGCGGCCCATCTTTGTGCTCGATGGTGTGGTCGAGCAAACGTATAAACAGAGTGGAACCCGATTACCTCACTCGAGCAGAACACCATATTTTCTTAAACGTGACAAGGCGAGGCATATATTGTCTGCGCAATTCAGGACATTGCGATGATCAATAGAACATTTTTGTCACTATATCGCCTGAAGTGCTAACCTTCAGGCGAAAACTGACGCCAAACACCGTCAAGATGCGGGTCTGAGCCCGGTTTCTACCAGCATTCCACGCGCTTTGGCTTCGGGGTAAAAACCCTTGGCGTAAAGGAAAATCGCCCTTTGCTGATCGCCATCAGAAATCAGCCAGGCCCCGCGCAGGTATTTTCCAGCGAACTCAAGGTTGGTATCTGCGTCCAGAAGGCCTTCGGCATTTCCTTTGTAACCCATCGAGCGGGCAGTGGCCGGGAGGATTTGAAGAAGGCCATAGTAAGGGCGGTTCACGGCCCAGGGGCGATGCGTGCTTTCGCGGATGGCCAGCTTGTGAACAAGCTCACGCGGGAGTTCGTAATGATCCGCCCATTTGTTGATCGACGCTCTGAGTTCAGGCGTTTCATTTGGATAGAGCGGCGGGTTGAACTGAGACGTGTCGGCTTTGGAGACCTCTCCACCGCTACATGCAATCAGTGGGATCGTGAGCAGAAAGGCAAGGGCGCTGCGGCGGGGATAAGCGGGCATCTAGAATCTCCGGGCGATTGAGGGGCAATGATATGAAACGTTGATACGGTCGCAAGACTAGCGTTAAATTTGGGCCGAAATTTGCTCGTGCACCAACGCCATGAAAAAAGGCCGCACGAAATTGTGCGGCCTTTCGATTGGTTAAAGCTAAAGCCTAATCAGGCTTTGGCTTCGTCTTCCTCAGCAGGGACAGCTTCAGCAGCCAGATCATCGTCTTCCGATGCGGCCGAGCCGATGTCGTCGAACAGTTCTGCGATCTCGAATTCAGCGGCTGCTTCTTCTTCAGCGGCCAGTTCCTGGATCGATTTGCCCGATGCCTGCAGTTCGGCTTCTTCTTCCGAACGTGCAACGTTCATCTTGATCTGGACTTCAACTTCGGGGTGCAGTCTGACTGCGACCGAGTGCAGGCCCAGTTCCTTGATCGGCGCGATCAAGATGACCTGTTTCTTGTCGACGGTGAAGCCTGCTTCGGTTGCAGCGTCTGCGGCGTCACGCGGAGTGACAGAGCCGTACAGAGCGCCAGCGTCCGATGCCGAGCGAATCACAATGAACTGCTGTCCGTCCAGCTTTTCAGCCAGCGCTTCAGCTTCTTTCTTGGTTTCCAGGTTGCGTGCTTCCAGCTGCGCTTTCTGGGCTTCGAACGACGCGATGTTGGCGTCCGACGCGCTCAGGGCTTTGCCCTGGGGCAGCAGGAAGTTGCGGGCATATCCGGACTTGACGTCAACGACGTCGCCCATCTGACCCAGTTTCGCAACGCGTTCCAGCAGGATAACTTGCATGTCAGTCTCTCCTTACTTCACGGCGTAGGGCAGCAGGGCGAGGAAGCGCGCGCGCTTGATCGCACGGGCCAGTTCACGCTGCTTTTTCGCCGAAACGGCGGTGATGCGCGAAGGTACGATCTTGCCACGCTCAGAGATGTAACGCTGCAGCAGACGTGTGTCTTTGTAGTCGATCTTCGGCGCGTTCTCACCCGAGAACGGGCAGACCTTACGACGGCGGAAAAATGGTTTTGCGGCCATGGTTTAGTGTCCTTTCCTCAGGCGGTGATCAACGACGCTCGCGGCGGTCGCCACGTTCGTCACGCTTCTGCATCTGAACCGACGGGCCGTCTACGTGGCCGTCGACCTTGATGGTCAGAACGCGCATGACGTCATCATGCAGGCGCATCAGACGTTCCATTTCCTGAACCGCACCCGAGGGGGCGTCGGTCTTCAGGAAGGCGTAGTGGCCTTTGCGGTTCTTGTTGATCTTGTAGGCCATCGTCTTGACGCCCCAGTACTCGCTATCAACCAGCTTGCCGCCGTTGTCAGCCAGAACGGTGCCGAAATGTTCGACGAGGCTTTCCGCCTGCGCGTTGGACAGATCCTGACGCGCGATCATTACATGCTCATACAGTGGCATGTGCACTCCTGTTTATATCAAGGCGCATTTCATAGGCGGGGCCATTTGGTCCTTCGCGACCCTGCCACGAGAGGCTGCGCGATTCATATGACTGCGAAGGATGGCCCCGTATACACGTTTGATCCGTAGGGGCAAGCCCTGCCACATATGCCTCTGAGAGGCCGCCCAATTTCCTTTGGGACGCCCAATTGCTGACGCTTTTCGGCTCAAAGTTGTTTTTCGTACCGGGCGTTACCCGGACCCAACCGAATTTCGACAGTAACCTGATAAAAGGTGAAATGGTATGACCGCGACAAACACAAACACATACCGGGAAGAGGCGACAAGTTCGCGCTTTGAAAATTCGGTACCGGTAATGATCACCTTCGCACCGAACTGGAAGGCCCGTTTGATCCTGGCGCGTATGGTCGGTGCATTCCTGATCGTTTCGGCATTCTCGA
Source organism: Ruegeria sp. CDSA021 (assembly GCF_059612325.1). Classification (NCBI taxonomy): domain Bacteria; kingdom Pseudomonadati; phylum Pseudomonadota; class Alphaproteobacteria; order Rhodobacterales; family Roseobacteraceae; genus Ruegeria; species Ruegeria sp. CDSA021. The sequence continues at coordinate 152,728 of NZ_JBXWQJ010000006.1, read as the reverse complement.
TGTGGCTGATGCCTGGATCGATGATCAGCGCAGATGTTTGGCCGATCAAGATGGTGGCATCGATGCTGTTTCTGATCGTGGGAGTCAGCTTGCTGACGATCGATATCATGGACCCCCGGCCGGATGCCTATTTTGATCCCATTCGTCGTGAAGTTCGGGTGCTGCAGAAGAACGAAGGTGGGCGTCCGCAGACCGTTTTGCGCCGCAGCTACGACTCGCTGGGTGGTGCGCGTTTCGAAGAGAACGAAGTTCATCTGTTCGACGTGGACGGCAGCCTGTTGATGAAGCTGCCGCTTGAATCGGCGGATGTCAGCCGAGCCCTGAAAGGACAGTTGAGCAAAAGCGTAACAATTTTCGGCTGAATTCTATTCTGTTCAAAAAGGAACAGAAGTTGTGTCGAAATGAGGGTTGTGTGCCGCCTATAGGCGGCACATTTAGTTTGTGAGCAACCGTTACGGTTTGCATTCACAAAAACGCGGAGATTGTTATGAAATCCACCCTTCTTGCTGCCGCACTGGCTGTATCGGCGACCACGGCATTCGCCAGCGCCGAGAAATACGTGTTGGACCCGAGCCACAGCCAAGTTGTCTTCAGCTATGACCACTTGGGCTTCTCGACCACAACTGGCATGTTTTCGGGCTTTGAAGGCGAGATCATGTTTGATCAGGAAGATCCGGCTGCATCGAGCGTAAGCGTATCGATGCCGGTCTTGGAGATGTTCACAGGCTGGAAGCCGCGTGAAGATCATTTCATGACGGAAGATTTCTTTGGTGCGGTCGAGGGTGATCTGATTACCTTTACCTCGACAGGTATTGAGGTAACCGGTGAAAACACTGCCAATATCACCGGCGACCTGACCATGAACGGCGTGACCAAGTCTGTTGTTCTGGACGCCGAGTTGAACAAAGCTGACAACCACCCGATGGCAAACAAGCCTTGGGCCGGTTTCAACGCGACCACAACTCTGGTCCGCAGCGATTTCGATCTGGGTCAATTTGCACCGTTCGTCGGCGACGAAGTGCAGGTTCAGATCTCGGTCGAAGCTCAAAAAGCTGAGTAAATACAGAGTTTCGAAAATCGAAGCCGTCGGTGATTGTTTCACCGGCGGTTTTTTTAGCTTTATTGGTTGCGGCTGGCTGTGAGCTCGACGGTAGCGGATACAGCAAAGCCCAACGACTCTTCTGTGGGTTGTGACGTACCGACGTTAAAGTCCAGCCGATTCAGTTCAACAGACCCTGCCATGCTGGCCGTATCGCCCTGAAGATCCAGCGAGAAGGGCAGAATGATGTCCATCGTGCTATCGCGGATGGTCAGCGGGCCGCGAGCCTCGAATCCGGATTCGGTTTTGAACAGATCCGCAGTGAATTGAGCCGTGGGGAACTGCGCTGAGTCAAAGAAGTCTGCACCCATAGCCTGATCAGTGACCGAACCAAGGCTGAGCGAGCCAATGGCAATGGTAACATCCACCGATCCCGCAGGCCCGGCTTGCGCCGGATCGTCGAAGGTAATGGCCGCCGTCCAATCTGCAAAGGAACCAGTGACGGGGCTGCCCAGTTGCGAGATGGTTATTGACAGGGTGCCGGTCTGTACCTGCCAGTCCGATTGAACCTCGGCCAGTTCGATGTCGGCGTCGTCGGCTTCTTTCGCAAATTCCCCTGTGATCCAGCCGCCCGACAACACCATGGCCCAAACGGCCACAGCGGCAACCGCAGGAACCAGAGAATGGTGTTGCTGCGGAGGCTCGGGTGAGTCTGCCTGGCCTGGCAACATTCTGCGCAGTGTACTGTCTTTATCAACGACATGGTGTTTCAGCGCGCCAGCGACGTGCAAGACAAGGGATCCAACCAAAACCCACATGAACAGCCAATGAAGTACGCCTGTTACTTCGGCCACTGCTTCGGATTTCGGGACAAATGGCAGGTTTTGCCCGAAAGGCCACAAGATCGGGGCAAAGCCTTCTGTTGCGGCGTGATGGACCCAGCCGCTCAGAGGAACAAGGACCAGCGACCCGTACAGGAGCCAGTGCACGGTTTCTGCGGCAAAAGCTTCGGGTTTGTTGTCGGCATTCAAAAGGCCCGGTTTGGTCTGAGTTAAGGCCCACAGAATGCGCGCCAGGGCGACGAAGAATACAGTGATCCCGACCGTTTTATGTAATGAGAAGACACGCGCTGCGCGGGCGATCTCGGCCTCGGTCGGGGCGGTGTTGGCGTGAAGAACCGCATACGCCAGGTTGTCCGCGATCCAGCCGAGCGGCAGGGCCGTCAGGATCAGCAGGGCGGTGAGCCAGTGAAACGTCTTTGTAACGCTTCCGTAGCTGATAAAAGAATTGGTCGCGGCCATGTGTCGAGGACTCCAAGATTCTTGGTTTTGTCCAAAGTAAAGCCACGCGAGGCTTACACAAGTAAGCGTGGGTGCACAGTAATAGTGCCAGAATGCAGAACGCAGGCAGCGCTTGTGCCAGACGGTCAGTCAGTTTACACCCCGCCGCAACCTAACAATATGCATGAGGTTGGCATGACACTCGCGTTCGTTTTTCCGGGGCAGGGCGCCCAGACTATCGGTATGGGCAAAGCTCTGGCCGAGACTTACCCGGCGGCTCAAGCCATCTTTGATGAGGTGGACGAAGCGCTGGGAGAGAAGCTGAGCAGCCTTATCTGGGAAGGCGACATCGCCGAGCTGACGCTGACACAAAACGCCCAGCCCGCACTGATGGCGACATCGATGGCCGCTATGCGTGCCTTGGAGGCCGAAAGTGTTTCGACCAGCAAGGCGGCTTATGTGGCTGGTCACTCGCTTGGTGAATATTCCGCATTGGCTGCTGCTGGTGCTTTGTCGGTCGCCGACACCGCACGTCTTTTGCGCGCGCGTGGGCAAGCGATGCAAAGCGCCGTGCCCGTGGGCGAAGGAGCCATGGCTGCCATCCTCGGGTTGGATCTGGATACTGTACGTGCCGTGGCTGAAGAAGCCGCGCAGGGCGAGGTTTGTCAGGCTGCAAATGACAACGACCCAACCCAGGTAGTAGTATCAGGATCAAAAGCCGCCGTGGAGCGTGCTGCTGAAATCGCCAAGGAAAAAGGCGCAAAACGTGCAGTAATGTTGCCTGTAAGTGCTCCATTTCACTGCAAGCTGATGCAACCGGCTGCAGATGTTATGGCAGAAGCGCTTGCTGCTGTAGAAATCAAGGCGCCTGCGGTGCCTTTGGTGGCCAATGTGCGCGCTGACGCGGTCAGTGACCCGGATCTGATCCGTCAGTTGCTGGTCGAGCAGGTGACAGGTTCGGTACGCTGGCGGGAAAGTGTGCAGTTCATGGCGGCGCAGGGCGTGACTGAAACATGGGAAATCGGTGCTGGTAAAGCGCTGTCCGGCATGATCCGCAAGATTGATCGTGCCATCGCGGGCAAGGCTGTTGGCACCCCGGAAGATGTTCAAAAGGCCGTTCAGGCCGAATCGTAAGCTCAAAACGCGTCGTAGCCGACGCACGAAGAGGGAAACCGAATGTTTGATTTGACAGGTAAGAGCGCGCTGATCACCGGTGCATCTGGTGGCATCGGAGGTGATATTGCGCGTGCGCTGCACGGGGCGGGCGCAACGGTTGGATTATCCGGTACGCGAGTCGAGCCCCTGCAAGCTTTGGCAGATGAACTGGGCGAGCGCGCGCACGTACTGCCTTGCAACCTGAGTGATCCAGAGGCGGTCGACGCATTGCCGAAGCAAGCGGTCGAGGCGATGGGTTCGGTGGACATTCTGGTCAACAACGCCGGCATCACGCGGGACAACCTGTTCATGCGCATGTCCGACGAGGAATGGCAGAGCGTCATTGACGTGAACATGACCTCAACCGTGAAACTGTGCAAAGGTGTGATCCGGGGCATGATGAAGGCGCGCTGGGGCCGGATTGTGAATGTCTCGTCCGTAGTGGCCGTGATCGGTAATCCGGGGCAGGCGAACTATGCCGCGTCTAAGGCCGGAATGATTGGCTTTTCCAAGGCTTTGGCCCACGAAGTTGCAACACGCGGAATTACCGTGAATGCCGTTGCACCAGGTTTTATCACGACCGCAATGACCGAGAAACTGACCGAGGAACAGAAAAAGGGTCTGTTGCTGAAGGTTCCGGCGGGCCGCATGGGCGATCCCGAAGAAATCGCGGCAGCCGTTCTGTACCTTGCAAGCCCCGAAGCAGGCTATGTTACTGGAAGCACCTTGCATGTGAACGGCGGTATGGCCATGTTGTGATCGCGTCAGGGGCGAACGCGAAAGCGTTTGCCTCTTGCGTCGACTATGCTATAGGCGGCGCATCTATGCGGGGCCGGTCTTTCAGGTCGGCCTTATACTTTCCCGTTTACACGGGACCCAAACCGCCCGAAACGGGCAAATCAAAGCCAACCCGTGCGGGCATGGGCAGAATCGGGCAGACCGCCCTGTAAAGGAATGAGGAATAGACATGAGCGACGTCGCAGATCGCGTTAAGAAGATCGTTGTTGAGCACCTGGGTGTTGAAGAAGACAAAGTCGTGGAAAACGCGTCTTTCATCGACGATCTGGGCGCAGACAGCCTGGACACCGTTGAGCTGGTAATGGCCTTTGAAGAAGAGTTCGGCATCGAGATCCCTGATGACGCAGCCGAAACCATCCAGACCTTCGGCGACGCGGTCAAGTTCATCAGCGAAGCGTCCTAAGCGCTTCTTTCTGATCAAAAGCGGCGCTTCCGGGCAACGGAGGCGCCGTTTTTTTATGCCTGGTCAAAATTCGGTCTTGCACGGCTTTTTTACACTGCGCACTGTTTCCAATGAGGCAAAACTCGATGTGGACAGGGCATGATAAGATCCACTCCAATGATAAATACCGCGCGTTTGACGCTCTGCGCCATGCGCCCCGAGGATTTTGAGCGGTTTGCCGAGATCTGGCGTGATCCTTGCGTCGTGCAACATGTTGGCGCGACTCCGCGAACACGTGGCGAAGCGTGGGATTCATTTCTACGCAATGCGGGACACTGGCAAATGGCCGGATTTGGCCAGTGGGGAGTGATGCAGCAATCAACGCGAACGCTGATTGGGCAGGCGGGGTTCTTTTACGGCAACCGTCGCATGGGCGAAGATTTTGATGGTTTCCCTGAGGCCGGTTGGATTCTGGCCACAGAAGCGCAGGGGCAGGGGCTGGGGTATGAGGCGGCGAAGGCCGCGCATGACTGGTTCGACCGCGTGATTCCCGGACCTTTGGTTGCGATGGTGAACGCGTCCAATCTGTCTTCGCAGAAACTGGCGAAAAAGCTGGGCTATGTTTTGATGCGGGAAGGGGTGTATAGTGAAACCCCGGTGCATTTGTTACGGCGCAAAGGACCGCCCGCCCACGCGTAATTCCGCCACTTTGCCTATATGCCGCAAAATGGCCAAACTGTGCCGATCCCGGTGAATCGGGTTTGGATTGCGCGATCTATGCTGCCGGGGACTTCAAAGCGATTGAGCGGAGGAACAAGCTCATGAGGATTTACCCCACGATGGAACTACAGAACGGCCGGTGTGTCACGCTGGACAAAGGCCGTCTGGATAATGCGATGATCTGGCACGTGAATCCGGTTGAAACCGCGCGGAGCTGGGCCGAGGCCGGCGCCGAATGGATGCATCTGACCGATTTCGATGCGATTGAAGGCAAAGACACCAACGCGGAGCTGATCGAGGAAATCATTCGGGGTGCCGAGATTCCGGTGCAATTGGCCGGTGGTATGCGCACCCGTGAACAGGTCGAATACTGGATCGACAAAGGGGTGGGGCGTGTCGTGATCGGCACTTTGGCCGCACTCGAGCCGAATCTGGTCAAGGAACTGGCCAAGCTGTATCCGGATCAGATCGTGCTGTCTGTCGACGTCTGGCAGGGATATGTCATGACGGATGGCTGGCGCAACCAGAGCGCTTTCACCCCCGAAGCATTCATCGACGCGTTCGAGGGTGTACCGCTTGCCGCCATCGTCGTGACGGATATCGACAGTGACATGGAAGATGTCGACGCTCAGCTGGGTCTGATTTCTGGGTTGGCCGCGCATTCCCGTACCCCGGTAATTGCAAGCGGTGTCGTGCGTACGGCGGATGATATTTCCCGGTTGGCTTATATTCCCAACATCTCGGGCGCGATTGTCGGGCGCGCGCTGTTCCGCAAATCGCTGGATCTGGCCGAGGCGCTGGATACGGCGAAAGCGGCGCATGAGCCGGTGGCACAGTTTCAATAACCCGTTCCGCCCTTTCTGACGTGTGCATGAAAGGGCGGGCACACCGTTTTTCCACAATTTGTACTTCTTTGGATGATCGGCGGCAGGATGCCTGCTCGGAAATCGCCCTTGCTCTTGCCCCCGCACCCCGGGCCGGGGTATGAGCGGTTCTCATAACAGGAAGCAGGCAAGAGGCATTTCATGCGCAGAGTCGTTGTAACCGGTCTTGGATTGGTCACTCCTTTGGCCAGCGGGGTCGAGGAAACATGGTCGCGGCTGCTGGACGGAGAATCCGGCGCGGGCCCCATCACGCATTTCGACGCCGAGGCAAGCGGGGTCACCACGACCTATGCCTGCGAAGTGCCGCGCGGTGACGGAACCGACGGCACGTTCAACCCTGACGACTGGATGCCGCCGAAAGAGCAGCGCAAGATCGAGGATTTCATCCTGTATTCGATTGCGGCTGCGGAAATGGCCTGCAAGGACGCGAACTGGTTGCCTGAAGATGAGGAAGACCGCCTACGGACAGGTGTCCTGATTGGTTCGGGTATCGGTGGGCTGGGCTCGATTGCCAACACCGCCAATCTGATCCGCGACAAAGGCCCGCGCCGTGTATCGCCGTTCTTTATTCCGGGCGCTCTGATCAATCTGGCTTCGGGTCAGGTATCGATCCGTCACGGATTCAAAGGGCCAAACCATTCGGTTGTGACAGCATGTTCTACCGGCGCCCACGCCATCGGCGATGCCAGTCGGATCATCCGGGCGGGCGACGCGGATGTCATGGTCGCGGGTGGCGGTGAAGGCTGTATCTGTGAAATTGGTATTGCAGGTTTCAACGCGTGCAAGGCGCTGTCGACCAAGTACGCCGATGACCCCAAGAAAGCCAGCCGCCCCTATGATGTCGACCGTGACGGGTTCGTCATGGGCGAGGGCGCGGGCATTGTGGTGCTTGAGGATTACGAACACGCCAAAGCGCGTGGCGCCAAGATCTATGCCGAGGTACTGGGTTATGGCATGTCGGGTGATGCGTATCACATCACCGCACCGTCAGAGGATGGCGATGGGGCCGAACGCTCAATGAAAGCCGCGCTGCGCAGTGCTGGGCTGGAGCCGAAAGACCTAGACTATATTAACGCGCATGGAACCTCGACCATGGCGGATACGATCGAACTTGGCGCTGTTGAACGTTTGCTGGGGGATCACGCCGCAAGCGCCACAATGACCTCGACTAAATCGGCAACCGGACACCTGTTGGGGGCTGCGGGCGCGATTGAGGCGATCTTTTCGGTCCTGGCGATCCGCGATCAGGTTGCGCCACCTACGATCAACTTGGACAACCCGGCTGTCGAAACCCCGATTGATCTGGCGCCAAACGCAAAGCGCGAGCGTGAGATCAACGTGGCTCTGTCCAACTCGTTCGGGTTTGGCGGTACCAATGCCAGCGTAATCTTCGGAAAGGTCAGTTAAATGTGGCGGGCCATTGCTTCGAACGCGCTGACCATGTTGGTGGTCGGCCTGTTTCTGATGGGCGGTCTGATCCTTTGGGGGCAGTCCCAGTACAAAGCGGAAGGCCCGCTTGAAACCGCAATCTGCCTGCAGGTCAGAAGCGGGTCGAATATGACGCGTGTCAGCCAGGAACTGGAAGAGCAAGGCGCGATCCGCAGCGCCACGATCTTTCGGATGGCTGCGGACTATACGGATCGGGCGCAACGTTTGAAAGCGGGTAGCTTTCTGGTGCGCGAAGGCGCGTCGATGGAGCAGATCATCGACGAGGTTACCAGCAGCGGCGCCAGCACCTGCGGGTCTGAAATCGAATATCGTATCGGCGTTACGCGGGCCCAGACACGGGTGCGCGAACTGAACCCGGCAACCTTGGATTTTATCGAGATCGCTTCGTTCGATGCGGCTGAAGAAGAGACACCGGAAGCCTACACCGAGAAACGCAACGAGGCGGACACAAGGTATCGCGTGTCGTTGGCCGAAGGTGTGACCTCGTGGCAAGTGGTTGAGGCGTTGAAGTCCTTCGAGGCCCTGTCAGGTGAGGTGACCGAGATCCCGGCGGAAGGAATGCTGGCACCCGACAGTTACGATGTCGTGGCGGGTCAGGATCGCAGTGCCATTTTGCAAGAAATGCAGGATAAGCAGCAGTTGCGGATCAATGCCGTTTGGGAAAACCGTCAGGACGGGCTACCGTTGGAGAGCCCCGAAGAGATGCTGATCCTTGCGTCGATCATCGAAAAAGAAACCGGCGTTTCGGAAGAGCGCGGGCAAGTGGCCAGCGTATTTGTGAACCGGCTGAATCAAGGGATGCGGCTGCAGACGGACCCGACTGTGATCTATGGTGTCACCAAAGGGCAGGGCACCTTGGGCCGTGGATTGCGGCGCAGCGAGTTGAACCGCCCGACGCCGTGGAACACCTATCAGATCGACGGGTTGCCACCGACGCCGATTGCCAACCCCGGTTTGGCAAGTCTTGAAGCCGCCGTTGCACCGGATGACACGAGCTTTGTGTTCTTTGTCGCGGATGGCACTGGTGGGCACGCATTTGCCGAGACGTTGCAAGAACACAATCGCAACGTCGCCAAATGGCGCGAGATTGAGGCAGAGCAGAACTCGGGAAATTAGTCGGAACGAAAAGCGTTTTCGTTCTTTGGATTTGCCAACGCCGGTTCTTGACCCGGCGTTGGCTTTTTTGTTGGTGCCGTTCCGGCCTTACGCCGCAGGGCGTTTGCCGCGGGGGCGACGCCGTTTGTTGGCAGCGGGTTTTCCATCCCCATTAGCAGGCTTGGGCTTGAACGCCCGACGGCGGTTGTTCGGGCGGCGCGCAGGCTTTTCTGCTACGGTTCCTTCAGGCAGGGTCCCACTAGCGACCGGGATCTCGATTTTCATCAGCTTTTGGATCTGACGCAGCAGATCAACTTCTTCGGCTGAACAGAATGCAATTGCCTCACCCTCTCGGCCCGCACGTGCAGTTCGACCGATGCGATGGACGTAGTTATCGGGAACCTCGGGCAGATCATAATTGATGACATAAGCCACACCGGGGATGTCGATACCACGCGCGGCGACATCGGTAGCCACGAGAACGTTAACCTCGCCTGCGCGGAAGGCCTTGATCGCGCGGTCACGTTGCCCCTGGCTCTTGTTGCCATGGATCGAGGCGGCGTTAAATCCGTCGGCGACCAGTCCTTTCATCAGTTTTTCAGCGCCGTGCTTCGTGCGCGAGAATACCAACGTCAGAGCGTCCATATCCTTGGACAGAATCTCGCGTAGTTTGTGGGGTTTTCCCGGCTTGCTGACAAAATGGATCGATTGAGTGATCTTGTCGGCGGCTTTACCCGGGGGCGAGACCTGAACGCGCTGCGGATTGGTCAGGTAGGCACGGCTGAGCTCTTCCATCTGCTTTGGCATCGTGGCCGAGAACAGCATGGTCTGGCGCGGTGTACCCAGTTCCGGCGCGATGCGGCGCAGGGCGTGGATGAAGCCCATGTCAAGCATTTGGTCAGCCTCGTCCAGCACCAGGTGCCGGACCGAGCTTAGGTCGACCGCGCGGCGATCCATCAGGTCAATCAGGCGGCCCGGCGTGGCGACAAGGATGTCAGTGCCGCGCGACAGGAACATGATCTGTTTGTTGATCGATTGGCCCCCAACCACGGTGGCGACGCGCAGTTTGGTGTTCTTGCAAAGACCGCGCAGGCTGTCGGCGATCTGGTTGACCAGCTCGCGGGTCGGCGCCAGGATCAATGACTTGGCCATTTTCGGCTCGGGTTTGCCAGGCTGCGCCAGAAGGTGATCGATCAGCGGCAGGCCGAAGGCCAGAGTCTTACCAGTGCCGGTCTGAGCAAGGCCGAGGATATCGTGCCCATTCAGCGCCAGCGGAATGGCCTGATTCTGAATCGGAGTGGGTTGTGTAAAATTGGCGCTTTTCAGCGCTTTGTTAAGTGCGGGGGCAAGGCCCAGCATATCGAAGTCGAACAAATAACTATCCTTTATGCCCGGAGCAATCGCCCACGGACAAATCGTGACGGGTCGCACATGGCGACCTGCAGGGGTTGTGCGAGACCTCGGGACGGGCAGGCGCACCCTGCGCCATCCGGTCATCGCGTCAAGAACCCTGCGTGATGGGGAACTGTGATGTGGATCGGGCGCTGTAGGGCGGAAGAGGTCCGCGCAAGCTCACGCAGCAGCGCTTTGATTGAGGGCACATGAGGGTTGAGGGAGGAATTGTCAAGCTGGCATTTGAAATTGGAGCGAGGTGTTGGCAATGAAGTCGTCGCATTTCCGTCGTTTCTCCGCCCAATTCTGAATGACGTTCTGAAACGTGTTGGCCATACAAAACGGATTTTTCAGCGCGAGCCGTTTTCGCAAAACAGTTAAGCTGAGGAAGGAAAAACTTATCGCATCGAACGGTCTGTGTTGCGTCTGTGTTGCGCAAATCATTGACTTTACGGGCTTAATCCCGTATAGGTTGTGTCATGCTAGAAGAAGTGGGCAATGGCCCCGGGGCGACCCGGTGGCCGTTTTTCGTTTCTCTCGTGCGGAGAAAACTCACGCATGAGGTCACAGGCAAACATGACTTTGATTACCCCGGAAGAGCGGATTTCCCAGACGGCTGACTTGTTGCAGTCGCTTGAGAGGTCCATTCGCGATCTGCGGCAAGCGGCGGAAGACCTGCGCAAACAGATCGGTGCCGGGGAGGATGCAGATCTTGCTGGTTCAGCCAGACAGCTCGGGCAGTTAGAGGGGCTGATCCGAAGTTGTCAGAAAGTGGAGACAAGCTTTGTCGAACAACATCACAGACAAGCCGGAATTGCCCAAGGCGGGTACGCGCTTGACCTTGACCGAGCTCGGTTTGAGGTCGGGTGCAGGTTGGCTCGCCTCCGCACCTGTTGCGGTGCAGAACAGATTTCTGAGTGAGATCGGGGAGGGGGGGCTGTGTGCCCTCCCTTTCCTGTTTGAGTTTTGGGCACTGCCGCATCAATTGCCGCCCGAGGGCGACTGGCGATCCTGGGTGATCATGGGCGGGCGTGGTGCAGGCAAAACGCGGGCTGGGGCCGAGTGGGTACGGTCGATGGTTGAGGGGTCGAAACCGTTGGATAAAGGGGAGGCCAGTCGCGTGGCACTGGTCGGTGAGACCTTTGATCAGGTGCGCGATGTGATGATCTTTGGCGATAGCGGGATATTGCAATGCTCGCCACCGGATCGCAGGCCTGTGTGGAAAGCGTCGGAACGCAAGTTGATCTGGCACAATGGGGCTGAGGCGCAGGCGTTTTCGGCGCATGATCCTGAGGGGCTGCGCGGCCCTCAGTTCGACGCGGCCTGGGTGGATGAGTTGGCCAAGTGGAAGAAGGCCAGGGAAACCTGGGATATGCTGCAATTTGCGCTTCGATTGGGGGATCGGCCCCGGGTCTGTGTGACGACCACGCCGCGCAATGTGAAGGTTCTGAAGGAGTTGCTGGCGTCGCCGTCCACCGTGCAGACCCATGCACCGACTGAGGCGAACCGGGCCAATCTGGCGGGCTCGTTTCTGGACGAGGTGCGCGCGCGCTATGCGGGTACGCGGTTGGGGCGGCAGGAGTTGGACGGGGTGCTTTTATCGGATGCAGAGGGCGCGTTGTGGACCGGGTCGATGCTGGAGGCGGCGCGCTGTACGCAGGTGCCAGAGTTGGATCGCATCGTGGTGGCGTTGGACCCGGCGGTGACGGCTGGGTCGAATGCGGATGCCTGCGGGATCTTGGTTGTGGGCGCTCAGGTGCAAGGGCCGCCCGAGAGTTGGCGCGCCTATGTGCTGGCCGACCGGACGGTGCAGGGCGTTGGTCCGGCGGGCTGGGCGCAGGCAGCGATTGACGCAATGGATGAATTCGGGGCCGAGCGGTTAGTGGCCGAAGTCAATCAGGGCGGGCAATTGGTAGAAGAGGTCGTGCGGCAGGTGGACCCTCTGGTGCCTTATCGCGCGGTGCGGGCGTCGCGCGGCAAGGTCGCGCGGGCTGAACCCGTGGCAGCACTGTATGAACAGGGACGGGTTGCGCATGTCACCGGACTGGACGCGCTGGAGGAGCAGATGTGCCAGATGACCGCACGCGGGTTCGAGGGGCAGGGTTCGCCGGACCGAGTGGACGCTTTGGTCTGGGCGCTGCATGAGTTGGTGGTGGGTCCGGCGGGGGCGTATCGGCGGCCTAGGGTGCGAAGTTTGTAAACCCATTGCGGCAAGTGCAGCAAGCGCTTTAGACAGGGGCCAGTTCATCTGGCCATCGTCTGGAAAGTTCAGAGATAATCAGCAGAACGTCTGCCCCGGGTAGAACGGCTTGAATATCGTGTATCAAGCGCAGGTTGAGGCGATCGACTTCGTGCGCGAGAATGGAACGATGTGGGTCGTAGTAAACCGTTACATAATAGGAACGGCCCAGTTTGGTGACAGACAGATCCCGGATCTTCCCGCCATCCTCGACCAGGGTTGCACGTAGGGCGCGGCGCGCGGTCGCGATGGTTGCGGGGCTGGCGCTTACGCCAGCAAGCTCGCCCAATCCGCCTCTGAATTCACGGATATACGACCCGAGGGCCAGCAGACAAAGTAGCAAGACGACCACGGAATCCCCGATCGGTGCGAGCGCAGCAAGAGGGCCTTCCTTAAAGTAGTAGATGGCTGCCAAACCGATGCCTGCCGCCGCAGTGATCAGCCCGTCAAAAAGCGCCGCCTTGGCCTCCAGTCGCAGAATTGCGCTGTTTCGTCCGATGCGGTGCCAGGTGAAATGATGAAAGGCCCAGAGAAAGGTGCAGGTCACGCCAATCCCCGAGAAATAGAGGATCATGGGCGCAAAGCTTAGGGGTTCAGGAGGCAGGCCGATCAGATAGTTGTAGATGTTTTTGAGAGCACTGGTAATCGCAAACAGTACAAGACCCAAAAGAGATAGAGAGCGGAATGTTGAAAAGATCGCCTCGTCTGCGGCATAGCCGAAAGGCCTAAGCTTGTCGGGTCCTGCATCAATTCGTTGGCTGATCTTTCGGCCGAGAAAAGCCGAAGAAAAACCTATCAGTGAGAACAGCCCGTCCATCATGATTGCGTTCGAGTTCGATAGAATGCTCGCTAGGATTCCAGCCGCACCCATAAAGAGGTTGCCCCACATGGCTACCACGAGTGCGCGACTTTCCATTCGTTTTCTGGTGGCCAAATCTGGCTGAGTCATCCGGTCGGTCCTGGATTGATGTCAAGTGCTTCTACCAATAGCCATTCATTCGAAATTGGCCACCCCTTTGGCTAAGCCTGTTGCCCATCCTCCGTACGCCCCATTCCCAAGGCTTAAACTTCTTTCCTTCATAACTCTTTTCAACAAGCCGGGCAGAGCGGCGGCAGAAAGGAGCACAGATGGTATTCGATTTCTTGCGTCGTGGATCGGCTGGGGAAGCGCCCGAGGCAAAGGCGAGCGCGGCGGGGCCTGTGGTGGCTTGGCAAACGGGCGGGCGCGTGGCGTGGAGCCCTCGGGATGCGGTATCGCTGACGCGGACGGGGTTTTCGGGGAACCCGGTGGGGTTCCGCTCGGTCAAGCTGATTGCCGAGGCGGCGGCGGCTCTGCCTCTGGTTCTTCAGGATCAGGTGCAGCGATACGATGTGCATCCGATCCTGTCCCTGATGCGCCGTCCGAATGCGGCACAGGGGCAGGCGGAGTTGATGGAGGCGCTGTTCGGGCAGTTGCTGCTGTCGGGCAATGCCTATGTTGAGGCGGTGCAGGCTGACGAGAGCCTGCCGGTTGAGCTGCATCTCTTGCGCTCGGACCGGATGAGCGTGGTACCTGGCGCGGATGGGTGGCCCAAGGCGTATGATTACGCGGTGGGTGGCAATCGACAAAGGGACGAACCAGCCGAACAAGTTCCTGGACCCCAAGTCGTCGGAATCGCTGTTGCCGGTCTTTTCGAACGGGTTGCGGGATGATTTCATTCAAACCCAATTTTTGGCGGCGACCCTTGGCTACTGGAACGACCCCGAAGTCAATCCGGTATCACGTATCTACGGCAAGCCAATGCTGGACTTGTCGAATGCCTATGTCTGGGCGTGGGATACCCGCCCGTTTCCGACCTTTCCCAACCTGCGACGCCAATGGGACGATGGGACAAACTACGCACGGGGGCATTGGCTGAACGGGCGATCCGGGTCGCGTACATTGGCGTCGGTGGTAACTGAAATTTGCCATGGGGCAGGGGTGACGGATATTGATGTCTCGCGACTTTATGGCGTGGTCAGGGGGTACGTCATCGAAGATGTAACCAACGCTCGATCTGCTTTGCAGCCTTTGATGCTGCGCTATGGTTTCGATGCCATCGAACGGGATGGTCTGTTGCGGTTTCAGATGCGCGACGGCTGCGGCGCGGTTGCCATCAACTCTGACCATTTCGCAATTACCAGCGATCTTGAAGGTACGATCGAACACAGGCGCGAAGCCGAAGCCGAGATGACGGGGCGGGTGCGCCTGCGGTTTGTGCAGTCAGATGCGGACCACGACCTGGTAGCCGAAGAAGCCGTCCTGCCCGAGGACAAGACCCATTCGGTGTCGGTGAACGAAATGCCCCTGTCGATGACCCGAACCGAAGGCCGACAAACGGCAGAGCGCTGGCTGAGCGAGGCCCGGGCCTCGCGCGATACGGTACGTTTTGCGTTGCCACCGTCGCAGATGCATTTGGGGGCGGGTGATCTGGTGCGGTTGGCAGACGGTGAAACCAGCCCCATCTACCGCATCGACCGTCTGGAAACATCAGACTTGCAACTGGCCGAGGCGGTTCGGGTGGAACAGGGCGTCTATAAAGCATCGGACTTGCTGGACGAGGCGCCGACAGTCAAACCCTATGCCGCACCAACGCCTGTGCTACCGGTTTTTCTGAACCTGCCTTTGTTCACAGGTGCAGAAATTCCACACGCACCTTATCTGGCCGTCTCGGGGGATCCCTGGCCTGGGGCTGCAACAGTCTACACTTCGTCCAACGACGAGGGTTATGCTCTGGGCGATATCATCCCAAATCGGGCGATCATCGGCGCTACCGAGACGCCGCTGCGGCGAGCCAGCGCAGGGATCTGGGATGAAGGGCATGCGTTGCGCGTCAAACTGATTTCAGGGCAGTTGGAGTCGCGCCCACGCAGCTCGGTCCTGAGCGGCGTCAATCTGGCCGCGATCGGTGATGGAACACCCGGAAATTGGGAAGTGCTTCAATTCTCTGACGCGGTCCTTGAAGCACCGGGTGTCTATGCGTTGTCAGGGCGCCTTAGGGGGCAGTTGGGGTCGGATGCGTTAATGCCGGATGTCTGGCCGGACGGATCAATCTTTGTGCTGCTGAATGATCGGGTGCAACAGATCAACTTGCTGCGCACCGAGCGCCGGATTGCCAAGCATTACCGCGTTGGCCCAGCAAGCCGCAGTTACGATGACGGGTCTTTCCAACATCTGATCGCCTCTTTCGACGGGAACGGATTACGCCCGTACGCCCCCGTACATCTGAAAGTGCAATCCAGCGTTTCAGGGGATGACGTCACTTGGGTCCGACGGGCACGCCTGGACGCGGATGATTGGTCCGGGCTGGAGATTCCCTTGGGCGAAGAGCGTGAGTCTTATCTGGTGCGTATCCGCGCGAATGGCACCTTGCTGCGTGAAGATCTGGTCGACGAGCCGAGATGGACCTATTCAGCGGCAATGAAAGTGGCGGATGGCCTGAGCGGCGCTTACGAGGTCGAAGTGGCACAGGTGTCCGCCATCTATGGCCCAGGTCTGGCTGCCCGTCATTTGGTTGGACAAATGATCTGATGCGGCCGGTCCTGCACGGAGATGTCAGCTCAGCCGCGCGTGCCTTGTTGGCCGTTCCGCAAATGGACCGGGCCCGTTTATGTGTTCGGATGATCCATGAGGCAGAACTGGCCGACCAGCATCTTGAACGCACAGGGCGGCTTCACCCTGTGTACGGCAACGGCTCGCTCATGGCCGTTGCCCGAAACAGACCCCTGGCGGATGAGCCGGGGTTCGATAATCTGCAATATTGTCAGTGTTTTGAAACAGTCCTGCACCATCTTTCGAGGTTTTTGGTCACCCGGCAGCACAGCTAACACATCTGCTGGCCGCAAGATCCAGTTTCAATCGACCATCCGGGATGCGTTCGCCGCAGTCTTCACAATACCCGTATTTTTCCTCGTCAAGTCGCACCAATGCGGCTTGAAGGCGGCTTCCTTCGATATCGCGATTGGCTTGTTGCGCCTTGGCCATGGCCTGATTTTGCAGCGCATCCATGCGACTCAGCCGACCAACGGCTTGCTGATCCAGCTCGACAACGGCCTGAGCCTTTCGCCCCGAGGCTGAAAGCTGTTCCAGTTCAACCAGTCGTTCGCGAATTCGTGTCTCAAAATATGCGCGTTTGGACTCATTCATTTTCGTTGCAATGCAGATCACGGGTTTGCGTTTGGCCTTTTTACCACTAAATGGCATTCTAGGCGCAGCAAAGGATCAAAAGCCATGTTTGAAAAGCGCAGCCACGTGACACCGGTCGATCCGGTGTGGACCCGCATCACCTCCGAGGCCCATGCGGCCGTTGAAGAAGAGCCCCTTATGGGCGGTCTTGTGCACGCTTGTATCCTGCATCACCGCAGCCTCGAGCGCGCGCTGTCATATCGGGTCGCGGCCAAGCTGTGTTCAAACGAGATGTCGATGATGGTCCTGCGTGAGATCGTGGATGAGGCTTATGCCGATGATCCCGGTTTGATCGAATCGGCCCGGGCGGACTTGATGGCCGTGTATGAACGTGATCCCGCTTGCCACCGCCTGTTGCAGCCGATCCTGTACTTCAAGGGTTACCAGGCCATGCAGGCGTATCGCGTGGCGCATTGGCTATGGCAAAAGGGTCGTCATGATCTAGCGTATTTCTTCCAGATGCGCTCGTCCGAGATTTTCGGCATAGACATTCATCCTGCTGCCAAGATCGGCAAGGGGATCATGATCGACCATGCCCATTCCATCGTCATCGGTGAAACAGCTATTGTGGGTGACAATGTCTCGATGCTGCATTCGGTGACGCTGGGCGGGACTGGCAAGGAAGAAGAACAGCGTCATCCCAAGATTGGCAATGGCGTACTGATCGGAGCTGGTGCGAAAGTGCTGGGCAATATCGAAGTTGGCCATTGCAGCCGTATCGCTGCCGGTTCGGTGGTTCTGCAAGAGGTGCCCCCCTGCAAAACCGTAGCAGGCATTCCGGCCAAGATCGTCGGTGAGGCCGGGTGTGATCAGCCCTCGATCTCGATGGATCACATGCTGGGTAAAGACCAGTAAACGGTTTCAGTTCGAGCGGTTACTGCGTCTTTCCAACCGCTCGCGCCGCCGTTCTTCCCTCTTTTCTTTGCGCAATTCCCTGCGGCGGTCTTGCTCGGCTTTTTGCTGAGCGATCACCGTAGGATCACTCGATCTGAACTTGGAATTCTCACCGGGGTAACTGTTGGGTTTTGCCATAGCTGCGTCAGGTGTTGTACCTGTCAGCAGGGCCAGAACGATCAGACTTTGAATGAGGGTTTTCGGGGACATCACGCACCTTCCTTCTGTCTGCGCCAGGAGTTAGGAAGGTGGGAGGTCTTTTTGCGCAAAGCAATCTGAGCCCCGATCACACGGGCTCAAATCAGTGCTATGACCCTCGCCCTGAGTCTTTCGGGCGAGGGCCTTGAGACAAATCCTCAGGCCAGCATGACCATCGGGTTTTCCAAGTTTTCGACGATGGCCTTGAGCAGTTCCGCCCCCAACGCGCCGTCGATGACGCGGTGATCGACTGACATGGTGACAGACATCACAGTCGCCACAGTCAACTCACCATCATCCCCGACAACAGGTTTTTTCACACCGGTTCCCACGGCCAGAATACCGGCATGAGGCGGGTTCACGATGGCGTCGAAGTTGTCGATGCCGAACATGCCGAGGTTCGAGATCGCAAAGGTTCCGCCCTGGTATTCATGCGGGGCCAATTTGCGTTCGCGGGCACGGGCCGCAAGGTCTTTCATTTCGGTTGACAGTGCGGACAGAGATTTCATGTCAGCGTCCTGAAGAACCGGGGTGAACAGACCGCCCTCAATAGCGACCGCGACGGCTACGTCCGAAGGTTTCAGTTGCAGCACACGGTCACCTGCCCAAACCGCATTGCAGGCCGGAACCTGTTGCAACGCGTTGGCGACGGCTTTGATGATGAAATCATTGACGCTCAGCTTGATGCCGCGCCCTTCCAACTGCTTGTTCAACTGGCTGCGGAACTTCAGCAGCGCATCCAGCTTGATGTCGCGACGCAGGTAGAAATGCGGGATGGTCTGCTTGGCTTCACTCAGACGCGCAGCGATGGTTTTACGCATACCGTCGAGCTGAATCTCTTCATACTCGCGGCCCTCATACATCCGCGCGACCATGTCCGCGGACGGACCAGTGGGTGCAGCTGGTGCAGCCGCTGGCGCTGCGGCAGCAGCCGTAGGAGTTGGTGCCGGTGCGGTGGCAGTTGCCCCTTCGACGTCTGCTTTGACGATGCGGCCATGCGGGCCAGAGCCTGCGATCTGAGCCAGATCGAGGCCCTTCTGTGTGGCAATCCGGCGGGCCAGGGGAGAAGCAAAGATACGACCGCCATCCGCTTTGACCGGAGCTGCCGGAGCAGGGGCGGACGCCTCGGGTGTCGCTGGCGCGGCAGCCTCGTTGCCCGCGGCGGCAGGGGCCGCCTCAGGCGCCTTGGCAGGCGTGGCAGCTATGTCATCAGCGCTTTCGCCATCTTCCAGCAGAACTGCGATGGCGGTGTTGACCTTGACCCCTTCAGAGCCTTCGGGGATCAGGATCTTGCCGATGGTGCCTTCGTCAACAGCCTCGAACTCCATCGTGGCCTTGTCGGTTTCGATCTCTGCCAGCAGATCGCCGGAGGAGACGGTGTCGCCTTCCTGGACCAGCCATTTGGCAAGCGTGCCTTCCTCCATGGTCGGTGAAAGGGCGGGCATCAGAATTTCAGTGGGCATCTGTCTGTCGCTCCTTACCGGTAGGTCACTTGTTTGACGGCTGCGATCACCTCATCGGTGGTGATCAGCGCCAGCTTTTCGAGGTTCGCGGCGTAGGGCATCGGGACGTCCTTGCCTGTGCAGTTGATGACCGGGGCGTCGAGGTAATCGAACGCTTCCTGCATCATCACCGAACTGATGTAACTGCCGACCGAGCCTTGCGGCCAGCCTTCTTCCACTGTCACCAGACGGTTTGTTTTCATCACCGAGTTGATGATCGCGCCAGTGTCCATCGGGCGGATGGTGCGCAGGTCGATCACTTCGGCGCTGATGCCGTCTTCGGCCAGCTTGTCCGCAGCTTCCAGTGCATATTGCATACCGATGCCGAAGCTGACGATGGTCACATCAGACCCTTCGCGCCAGATGCGCGCCTTGCCCAGCGGGATAGTCAGGTCATCCACCTGCGGCACGTCGAAGGTGCGACCGTAGAGGATTTCGTTTTCCAGGAAGACCACCGGGTTAGGGTCGCGGATAGCCGATTTCAGCAGGCCTTTGGCGTCAGCCGCCGAATAAGGCATCACCACCTTCAGACCGGGGATCTGCATATACCAAGCAGCGTAATCCTGAGAGTGCTGAGCCGCCACGCGCGCCGCAGCACCGTTGGGGCCCCGAAACACGATGGGGCAACCCATCTGACCGCCGGACATATAAAGCGTCTTGGCGGCAGAGTTGATGATCTGGTCAATCGCCTGCATGGCGAAATTGAAGGTCATGAACTCAACAATCGGTTTTAGACCGCCAAAGGCCGAACCCACGGCGATACCGGCAAAACCATGTTCGGTGATCGGCGTGTCGATCACGCGCTTGGAGCCGAACTCATCCAGTAGACCTTGCGAGATCTTGTACGCGCCCTGATATTCGGCAACTTCCTCGCCCATCAGATAGACATCCTGGTCGCCGCGCATTTCCTCGGCCATCGCGTCGCGCAGGGCTTCGCGCACAGTTTCCGATTTCATCTCGGCGTCGGCTGGCCAGTCGGGTGACATATCGACGACCGGTGCAGCGGGTGCTGCGGCAGTGGCGGGGGCCTCAACCACCGCAGGTGCGGCCTCAGCCACCGCTGCGGCAGCAGGTGCGGCAGAGGCGTCTTCGCCTTCTTCGACCAGCACCGCGATGGGGGTGTTGACCTTGACCCCTTCGGTGCCTTCCGCGATCAGGATTCTTCCAACGATGCCTTCATCGACAGCTTCGAATTCCATCGTCGCCTTGTCGGTTTCAATCTCGGCCATAATATCGCCCGAGGAGACGGTGTCGCCTTCCTTGACCAGCCATTTGGCCAGCGTGCCCTCTTCCATGGTGGGCGAAAGGGCGGGCATGAGAATTTCGGTTGCCATGTCTTAATCGTCCTCTCAGGCGTAAATATCGGTCCAGAGCTCTTCGACGGAAGGCTCGGGACTTTCTTTCGAGAATTCGGCGGCTTGGTTGACGACCTCTTTGATCTCTTTGTCGATCGCTTTCAGGTCATCCTCGGTCGCGTGTTTTCCGGTCAGCAGAAGTTCGCGCACATGCTCGATCGGGTCGCTTTGCTCGCGGACCTTCTGAACTTCTTCGCGGGTGCGATACTTGGCCGGGTCGGACATCGAGTGACCGCGATAGCGGTAGGTCTTCACCTCTAGGATGTAAGGGCCTTTGCCCGCTCGACAGTGGGCCACAGCTTTTTCACCTGCAGCCTTTACCGCCAACACATCCATCCCGTTGACGATCTCACCGGGGATGCCAAACGCTTCGCCGCGCACAAAGATATCTGGCGAAGACGTCGAGCGCGCCTGCGCGGTGCCCATGGCGTATTGGTTGTTCTCGATCACGAAAACCACCGGCAGATCCCAGAGAGCGGCCATGTTGAACGTCTCATAGACCTGACCCTGGTTGGCTGCACCGTCACCAAAATAAGTGAAGGTCACGCCGCCGTTCTCTTTGTACTTGTCGGCGAAGGCCAAACCTGCACCCAAAGGCACCTGTGCGCCAACGATCCCGTGGCCGCCATAGAAATGCTTCTCTTTCGAGAACATGTGCATTGACCCGCCTTTGCCCTTGGACAGGCCGCCCTCGCGTCCGGTGAGTTCGGCCATCACGCCGCCCGGCTCCATGCCGCAGGCCAGCATGTGGCCGTGATCGCGATAAGAGGTAATGCGTTTGTCACCTTCTTGAGCTGCGGCTTCGAGGCCGACAACAACCGCTTCCTGTCCGATATAAAGGTGGCAGAAGCCGCCAATCAGACCCATACCATAAAGCTGACCCGCCTTTTCCTCGAATCGGCGGATCAATAGCATCTCGCGGTAGTACGTTTTGAGTTCTTCCGCAGAAACGTTTGGTTTCTTTGTGGTTTTTCGCGCAGCCATCGTGGCGATCTCCCCCTTTCGGACAGATAGTTTAGCGTTAAACTATTTCATAAAGCATTTAGGGCTTTCTGGCGAGTGTAAATGTGACGCAGCGTCGTGACACGCTTCGAAAAACCAGTCGACGAAGGGCAAACGACGGATTGTATGAAATTTTCTGACGAAAAATACAGGCTCGGATCAGCGGATAACGATTTCATCTGCACGGATCATGCCCAGCACC
This sequence comes from Ruegeria sp. CDSA021, assembly GCF_059612325.1. Classification (NCBI taxonomy): domain Bacteria; kingdom Pseudomonadati; phylum Pseudomonadota; class Alphaproteobacteria; order Rhodobacterales; family Roseobacteraceae; genus Ruegeria; species Ruegeria sp. CDSA021. The sequence continues at coordinate 130,938 of NZ_JBXWQJ010000006.1, read as the reverse complement.
GAGCGCGCCTGCTGATCCAGCAAGTCAAGATCCAGATACGTATCCGACAGACGCCGGGTCAGGTTTTCCATCTCGGCAATTTCGACATTCAGGTTTTCCAGGTTGCGTGACAGAGCGTCCCGTTCCGCTGCAATTTCGACTCGTCGGAACAAGCCATAGTCGCCTTGCACGGCAGCAAAGGTGAAGTACACACCCAGCATGAAAGCCACCGAAAAGAAGACTACTGCGCCCAAACCGGGCCGATGGGAACGGGACACTCTGTTTACCGCCGTATGAAAACTTGCCTCAATAACGGGTCCTTTGCGAACCTCTGCCTGCACTATGTCACAGGTGATTCGGGTTGTGAATCCCCTGATTCGTTTTTTTCGTCAGTATTTTGTGTAGTTTAAACTCAGATCATCGCCGGGGCACATGTGCCCGATTTCGTGCGCCTATCTGCTACTTCATGCATGTCTGATAGGCCATCGAGGGCACGTTACCGAGTTCTCCCATAAGTTGTTTATCTTAGGTGACGCCCCGTGCCTTAAGCTTGATTGTTGACCTGCCAAGTGTTTCTAGGGAAGGCAATTTCCCCGTTCAACAAGTTTGGATCACAACTGATCCCTCAATCGTTTGAGCAAACTGCAGCACTCAACACAACCTACAAACAGAAGCTGATCGCCGAAGTCGTGGAATGATGCTTTCTTCTACCCAGTTACTATTGAGGGCAGCTTTAGGTCGATGTCTTTTTTTTAAAAATGCGGTTCGCGAAGTGCTCGCTTTTCTACGCTGCTGGTATGCCGAAAAATGCCCGTCAGAAATGGTTGTTGAAGATCGAATTCATAGAATGCATAGAATGCTATGTGTGAATCGGATTGCGTTGCTTTCCAAATCAATTTGTCTTGAAGGATCTGCTGAAAATGACGTCTGAGACTCGATTTTACTTTGGGCACCACAAATGCGCGACCCGATATCTCATTTCCATTTGCCGACAAGTTTGCAATGCACTTGGGTTGAATGACAAAGAATTTCACAATGACAGAATGTTCAACAACGACCTGGCCGCTGAACTGAATGCCAACCCTGTCGATTTCGTTTATTACACCAACGCAAAAATCAACTCAGTTAGACAACTTGAAGGTCGTTTCAAAGGCTTTCACGTGGTGCGCGATCCCCGCGATCTTATCGTATCAGCGTATTTCTCTCACAAAAGCAGCCATGGCACTAGGGCTTGGCCGGAATTGGCGGAGTTGAGAGAGAAAATTTCGAAGATGTCTCTCTCAGATGGCTTAATGTTCGAAATTGAGGTGATGGTTAACACAATTACTGATCTCACAGAATGGGACTACGACCAGAGCAACGTCCTTGAAGTTAAGTACGAAGAGCTCATTCAGGATCCGTCCCATGTCCTTTTGGACGTGTTCCAGCACCTGGGTCTTGCCAAGGAAATCCATGCGGATAGGACAAAGCAGATCGTACGCCTGTTGCGCTCGTATATTGGGAATCGTATTCCTAAGAAGCAAGCCAGAGATTTTCTATATTTCTCGGAAACGATGCAAATCATTCAAGACAACAGCTTTTCCAAGAAATCTGGTGGCCGAAAGCGCGGTGAAGAGAATGCCGGACACCATTACAGGAAGGGTGTCGCTGGGGATTGGCGGAACTATTTCGAAGATCAGCATATCGACCTTTTCAAAGAACGCTATAACGATTGCCTGATAAAGCTGGGTTATGAAGAGGACGAAGATTGGCACTGAAGAGTTTGGAAGCAGTTCCATCACTCACTTTTGCCGTCCGTAAGGGTTTGGAAAGGCCGCAAGTTTAGACACTTCGGTCTTAATCGTTTCAAACAACAAGGGTGCACAGAGGAAAACGGTTTATTGCGTGCAGCAAGACGGTAATGTCAATAAGGACAGTACCGTGAATACAAGAACCGCTTGTCAGGCTTACTGTTCCAGCGCAGCCACGCCGGGCAGGGTTTTACCTTCCATCCATTCCAGAAACGCACCGCCTGCGGTGGAGATGTAAGAAAAATCATGCGCTGCGCCCGATGCGTTCAGCGCTGCAACAGTATCGCCGCCACCAGCAACCGACACCAACTGGCCCGAACGTGTCAAAGCCGCCGCCTTCAGAGCTGCTGCATTGGTGGCTTTGTCAAAGGGTTCGAGCTCGAACGCACCCAGTGGACCGTTCCAGATCAGAGTTTGGCTTTTTGCAAAGATCTCGGTGATTGCGGCGACGCTTTCAGGGCCTGCATCCAGGATCAAACCATCTTCGGGGCATTGATCGGCGGGCAGGATCTGAGTTGGAGCGTTGGCTTCGAACTTTTCTGCCACAACAATGTCCGTCGGCAGGACGATGGTACAGCCCGAGCTTTCGGCTTTGGTCAAGATCTCGGCGGCGGTGTCTTTCATGATCCGTTCAGCCAGCGATTTGCCCACGTTCAGACCTTTGGCCACCAGGAAGGTATTGGCCATGCCGCCGCCGATGATCAGGTAGTCCACCTTGTCTATCAGGTTGCCCAGCAACTCCAGTTTGGTCGACACTTTCGCACCGCCCACAACCGCAGTCACAGGACGTTTCGGAGCGCCCAGAGCACCTTCCAGCGCCTCAAGCTCAGCCTGCATCAGTCGGCCTGCGCAAGCGGGCAAAAGCCGCGCCAGAGCTTCGGTTGAACTGTGGGCGCGGTGCGCGGCCGAGAACGCGTCATTGCAATAGACATCACCCAGCTTGGCCATGCCTGCGGCCAGATCGGTGTCGTTCTTGGTTTCGGATGCGTGAAAGCGCGTGTTTTCCAGCAGCAATACCTGACCCGGTTGCAGCGCATCGGCGGCCAGTTCAGCCTCGGTTCCGACGCAATCGGCTGCAAACAGGACCGGAGCACCAAAGGCGCTTTCCAGTGTCGGCACAAGTTGCTTGAGCGACAGGTTCTCGCGCCGCTCGCCACCAGGGCGGCCGAAATGAGCCAGAAGGATCGGCTTGCCACCAGCGGCCAGAATATCGCGCACCGTTGGCACGATCCGCTGAATTCGGGTGGCGTCGGTCACAACACCGTCAACGACAGGTACATTGATGTCCACGCGCACCAGCACGCGTTTGCCGTTCAGATCCATATCGTCCAGTGTGTTCCAGCCCATCGTGCATTCCTTCTCAGTGGCAACCGATTTAGGCGGTTCTTTTCCTGCATTTTGCCCTCAGGTCAATGCGTCACTTGGCATTCACGCGCTTGGGGCATAGGTATTTGCGCAAGACTAACGACAGGAGGGCCACATGGCCGAGATCAAAGATCCCGAAAACACAATCATCGTCGAGCTGAAGGGCGGTAACGTCGTCATCGAGCTGCTGCCGGATGTGGCACCTTTGCACAGCGCGCGGATGAAGGAACTGGCCCGTGGCGGAGAATATGACAACGTGGCCTTTCATCGTGTGATCGACGGCTTCATGGCGCAAACCGGCGACGTGCAGCATGGCGATATGGAAGACGGTTTCAACCTGCGCATGGCGGGTACTGGCGGGTCCTCGCTGCCGAACGTTCCGGCAGAGTTTTCCAAGCTGCCCCATGATCGCGGCACGTTGGGTGCTGCTCGGTCGCAGAACCCGGATTCGGCCAACTCGCAGTTCTTCATCAACTTCAATGACAACCATTTCCTGAACGGCCAGTACACCGTCTATGGCCGGGTCATCGATGGCATGGAGCATGTGGACGCGATCGTTCGGGGCGAGCCGCCTGCGAACCCGGATCGCATGATCAGCGTCAAGGTGGCCGCCGATGCATAAGCTGGCCGCAGCCTTTGCACTTCTGGCCAGCCCCGCGCTGGCCAGCGGTTTGCAGATCGACGTCGAAGGGGAAGGGGCCAATGGCACGATCTCGATCGACCTTTTCGAAGACGTTGCGCCCAAGCATGTGGAACAGATCACCGCTCTGGCTGCCGATGGCCAGTATGATGGCGTCGTGTTTCATCGCGTGATCGACGGCTTCATGGCGCAAACCGGAGATGTTCAATTCGGCGATTCCAGCGCTGGCGGATTCGACATGCGCAAAGCCGGGCGCGGCGGTTCCGACCGCCCGGATCTGCCAGCCGAGTTTTCCGATGTAACCTTTGATCGGGGCGTGGTCGGCATGGCCCGCTCGAACGACCCGGATTCAGCCAATTCGCAATTCTTCATCATGTTCGAACCGGGCCCGTTTCTGGATGGCCAATATACTGTTGTTGGTCAAGTAAGCGACGGTATGGATGTCGTTGATGCGATCAAACGAGGCGCAGGTCAGAACGGTGCGATTATCGGCGCACCTGACGTGATGACAAAAGTCACCGTCACCGAATAAACCGAAAAGCCCGACGCTATTCAGAGCGTCGGGCCTTATCTTGTCACTGGTTGCGAGAACAAGCATCAATCGTCGGGTGACATCAACTTCCAGATCACCGCGCCGATCGCTCCACCGATCAGTGGGGCCACCCAAAACAGCCAGAGCTGCGCCAGGGCAGGGCCTTCGGCAAACAAGGCCACTCCGGTAGACCGTGCAGGATTGACCGAGGTATTGGTCACAGGGATCGATACCAAATGGATCAGGGTCAGTGCCAAGCCGATGGCGATGGGGGCGAATCCGGGGGGGGCCTTTTCCGATGTTGAACCCAGAATGATCAGAATGAAGAACGCGGTCAGGACAATCTCGATCACCAGCGCCGAGGTCAGCGAATACCCTTCGGGTGAAGCTTCACCATAACCGTTGGAGGCAAACCCTCCGACACCCGAAAAATCAGGTGCGCCGCTGACGATCAGATAGAGGACAACGGCGGCGACAATTGCGCCCAAAACCTGAGCGACCCAATAGGGCAGCAGGTCTTTGGCCGGAAATCTCCCGCCGATCATCAATCCTAAACTGACAGCCGGGTTGAAGTGCCCGCCCGAGATGTGGCCCACCGTGTAGGCCATGGTCAGTACCGTCAGGCCAAAGGCGAAGGACACGCCAAGCCACCCGATGCCGACATCCGCAACACCGGCTGCCAATACGGCACTACCGCACCCCCCAAGAACCAGCCAGAAAGTGCCGAAGAACTCGGCAAGTAATTTCGATGACATTAAAAATCCTCCGCAATGTTATTAGGTTAAGTGTAATTCAAAAATTAACTTTTGTTAAATTATGGCGAACGGGGAATTTGCCGGGTGCCTTCTCATCTTGGGCAATAAGCGATTAGTGCCATCGTACGGGGTCCAGGTGAAACAGTTTTGACAACTGTTCATAGACCTCCGGATCAGAGGTGCGCAGCGCCTTGGGTCGTTCAAAAAACACTTCAACCGAAACGGCAAAAAATTCTTCATGCCCTTCTGCGCCGTAGGGATCAATCACAGTTGGGCGCCCCATTTCAACGGCCTGTACATGGGCGTCATAAGCCGTCAGAAACGCTGCCTCCCATTCTGAAAAGCTCTGGTTACCGCTGAGCACGGGTACACCATTGGCCGAGCCTGTCAGATCGTCGATCTGATGGGCGAATTCGTGAAAGACCACATTTTGTCCGTCGTGATCGTTCATCGCGCCGCGCTGGCTATGGGCCCAGGACAGGATCACAGGGCCGCGGTTCCAGCTTTCTCCGGTGCGCACGATCTCTTTTTCCGTGACGACATAACCGCTGTGGCGGCTTTGTCTGGATTTGAAAGCACTGGGATAGATCAGGATGGTGGTCAGGTTGTCATACCAAAGATCGGTGTTCACGACCAACAGACAGGCCTGCGCGGCGATGGACATTTGCATGTCTTCGGTAACGTCCAGACCGTCGCAGCCGATGAACTCAACCTGGTCCATGAACAGGTTGATCTTGCCCTCAAGCTTTGCGCGCAAATCTTGCGGCAGTTTCCGCAAGATCGGCACCTGAGCGTCGATAAGGTGCCGTTGCTGATCGGTCAACGGCGCGGCCAACAAGGCGCGGCGCGCCTGCTGTTTCGACCAAAAGTAATAAGTCACACCTCCAGCGATCAGCGCGACAAGTGTCAGAAATATCAACATGGCCCGACCCTAGCGCGATCCCTGCGGGATCAAAACCAGTTTCCCGGGCAAGCAATTGCCAAAAAAAAATGACGCCGCTGGTTTCCCTGCGGCGTCTCGGTTCTGACTTGAGAGTCAGGATTATTGTTTGACGTCTGCTGCCGGGTTCGATCCGGCCTTGGCGCTGCGACCGGGGTTCAGCGGATCGTCCTGACGCTGCACGGAACCTTCGAAATGCGCGCCGCTTTCGATCGCGATGGTCTTGTGGATGATGTCGCCCTCGACGCGTGCGGTCGAAGTCAGGCGCACCTTCAGGCCACGTACGCGGCCCACGATACGTCCGTTGATGACGACGTCATCTGCGGTGACTTCACCTTTGATCGTCGCCGACTCACCAATGGTCAGCAGATGGGCACGAATGTCGCCCTCCACGGTGCCTTCCACCTGAATGTCACCAGAGGTCTTGATGTTGCCGGTGATGTGCAGGTCCGAGGACAGAACCGACGCAGGCGGCTTTGGCTTGGGTGCAGTGGCAGGTTTCGACTCTGTCGGTGCAGGTGCCGCTGGGGTCGCCGATGCGGCAGGTTTGGCCGCCTCAGGTGCCTTGGATGCGGGTTCGTTGATTTTGCTTTTAGAAAACATTTCTCGCAGCCTTAATGTAAGTCATTGGATTTCTTGGCACACCGTCGACGCGAACCTCATAGTGCAGATGCGTGCCGGTAGACCGTCCGGTGCTACCCATATCAGCAATATGATCCCCGCGCGAGACCCTTTGACCAACCTTCACGTTGATCTTGGTGTTATGAGCGTAAAGTGTCTCAACTCCAAACGCGTGCTTGATCTTCACTAGCCGTCCGAAACCCGATTGCCAGCCTGCGTGAGTGACCACGCCATCCGCAGTTGCAAAGATATCAGTGCCGTGCGCACCAGCAAAATCCGCGCCGTTATGCATACGGCGACCGCCGGATTTGGGGTCGCGACGTGTGCCAAACCCGCTGGTGTATCGAACCGCGCTGTGGACCGGACTGGCGAAGGGGGCCTTTTCCGCAGCAATCCGGTACAGGTTCAGCTGATCCATCTGTTGAAGCAATATGTTCGCGCGGGCTTCTTCGGCGGACAGCTCGTCCTCCTCGCCACGCGTGCTAAGGGATAAAGGGGTCAGCGGACCGCCCATACCGCTATATCCGCGCCGGACCTCTTCAATGATGCGATCGGTGGGCATTCCCGCCTGGCGGAACATCTTGTCCAGTGGCTCGACCGAGATCACCATGGCTTCTTCCAACTGGCGGAAAATCTCGTCGCTGCGCTCTTGCATCAGACGGATTTCCAGCTCCAGTTCGTCCCTCAGAACCAATGCATCTTGCGCGTCCGAAGCGATTTGGTCGCGTTCTTCGGCAGTGCGGGCCAGTGCATCGGTCATGAAGGCCATTTGCACCGGGGCGGTGGAGGCCGTCATGTACATGTCGGTGTCACTGGTTTCCTGTTTCAGGTTTGCCAGTTCCGTCCGTGCCTCTTCCCGCTGCTTCATCGTGCTGCGCAGCGTCGTCTGGATGACTTCGATGCCGGTCTCAAGTTCGCGACGACGGTTTTCCGACGCCAGCAACTCGGACTGCATCGCGGAAATCTGTTCCAGTGCAGCGTTAAAGCGGTCTTGCGCGGCCAAAGCTTCTTGAGCGCGTGCGTCCCTTTCGGCTGACAGGATATTCAGGCGTTCCTGATAAGTAGCCTGATCGCGCTTGGCCTGTTCCCTGAAGTTGCCCGACCCGATGCTGTCCATCAGCAGAATGGCCGTCGCAATCACCGCCCAACCAACCATCACCGAAACACCAGCGACAGCTATCACCTGCGTTTCCGAGCTGAGCCGGATAAAACGCGTGTCTTTGTCGGATTTCAGAAAAACCCGGCGTTCCGGGAAGCGCCGTTCAAGCAGCGAGTGAAACTTTATTGCCAGACGTGTTCGCACGCGTCTTACCTCTCATCCCCAAGATCGGGACCGGTCATGAGTGCCTGCCGTCCCTTGGGCCGATTGCATAAACGGACGCTCGCGTTCGGGCAAGTTTGTTGACCTGTCTGCGTCAAACAGCGCAAGAATCCCCCGAAGATCGGCGGGAATTTGCCGAAAATGACAGAGAAGTGTCAGTTTGTGATTTCGCCGGGCGCGGGCAGGTCTTCGGTCAGTGGCCAATAGAAATCGGGGGGCAGGCCAGCCTCTGCACGTTTTTCCTCGTTAAAGGGCGGCTTCAGCACACCGTGAAAATAGCGCCGGACCAGCGCGTGAAACACATCTTTAGGATCGGCATTTTCGCGACCACACAGGAAATGGAACCACTTGGACCCATAGGCGACGTGACCGACTTCCTCTGCATAGATCACCTCTAGCGCCGCGATAGCTTGGTCTGCCTTGGCCTTGCGGAAGATCTCAATCATGCCGGGGGTAACATCCAGCCCGCGTGCTTCAAGCACCATTGGAACAACGGCCAGCCGCCCCATCAAATCTTCGGCTGTATCCTCGGCGGCCCGCCACATGCCGGCATGGGCGGGCAGGGCGCCGTAATGGCTGCCCATTTGCTCCAGGCAATCGCAGATCATTTCGAAATGGCGCGATTCCTCTTCGGCGCATTTCACCCAGTCATCGTAAAAGCCGATCGGCATGGGCACATGCCCGAACCGCGCGATGATGTCCCAGTGCAGATCAACCGCGTTCAATTCGATATGCGCCACAGCGTGCAATAGGGCTATGCGCCCTGCCTCGGTCCCCGGTTTCCGCTTTGGCACTTCACGGGGTGACAGAAGCTCGGGCTTATCCGGGCGGGCGGGGTTCAGGGGCGGAGTAGCTGTACCGATCTCGATTGCGCCGGCGTCGCTCTTGCGGGCTGCGAACCATGCGGCTGCGTGGGCCTTGGACAGGGCGGTCTTGGCCCGCCCGTCCGCTGTTGTCAGAACCTCTGTCGCCATCTGTGTCAGTGTCTTGGTCACGGGGGTCGCTCCGCCTCAGTCGTGTCGAGGCGGGTGATAAACCGGATGGCATGACAGGTCGAGGGGGGCTTACAAAGCTTTCACCGCATCGAGCACCTCGTCCACGTGACCGGGCACTTTGACCTTGCGCCAGATTTTGGCAATACGACCATCGGCATCAATCACAAAGGTCGAGCGTTCGATGCCCATCGACTTTCGGCCATACATGTTCTTTTCCACCCAAACACCGTAGTCCTCGCAAACGGTCGAGTTTTCATCCGACAGAAGCGGCGTGGTCAGCCCGTGTTTCGCAACAAATTTGTCATGCTTGGCGATGCTGTCGCGCGAGATGCCGAAAACTTGAGCGCCTGCATCCGCAAAGGCCTGAAGTTGCTCTGAGAAACCGATGGATTCCTTGGTGCAGCCCGGCGTATCATCGCGGGGATAGAAGAACAAAACCACAGTGCCACCGCGCAGTGCCGAAAGCGTCACCTCGCCGGCGCCGTCGCGCGGCAAAGTGAAGTCGGGGGCCATGTCTGAAATGTCGGGCATTGGAAACTCCGCTAAAGGTTTTTAAAGGCTGCCTGATATCATAGGGCAACACGTGCGGGTTGGAAGGCGTGGATAGCAAATTGAAGCAGCAGGACGGCGACGAACTAAACGAACCGGATCAACCGGTGCGTCGTCGGTCGCGTCGGCGCGCAGCCGGTCTTTGGGCCATGCGCGGTGTCATCATTCTGGTGCTGTTGGCGATGTTCACTGGCTTCATGGTGGTGGGGCAAAGGATGCACGCGCCTGCCTGGCTAAGGGACAGGGTCGAGGCCCGGCTGGAACAGGCGCTGGGGGGGCTGCAAATCCACTTTGGTGATGTCAGTTTCATCATTCACGAAGGTTGGCGGCCTCGGCTGCGCCTGACCGACGTTGCCATCAGCGACGCGGCGGGCCAGCAGATTGCGCAGGTCTCGGACATGCGCGCCAGCCTTGCCATGCGCCCGTTGTTGCGTGGACATGTCCGCCCGAAACGCATCATCCTCAGCGGAGCGCAGATCGCCCTGACCCGAGACACGGATGGCGCGCTGACCCTGACGGTGGGGTCGGACAGCGCACCGGTGCAAGAGGCACCGAACCTGGCAGAGTTGATCGAGGCATCCGATCAGGTGTTCCTGTCTCCGGCCCTGTCTGCACTGACTTCGATCGAACTGGATGCGATCACGCTGGATTACAGTGATTTGCGACAGGGGCGATCATGGGTGCTGGATGGTGGCCATATTCAGGCCAACCGCAGTGACAACGAAGTGCGACTGGCCACCGGGTTTTCGGTTCTTTCGGGGCGGGATTACGTCAGCGCCATCGAGGCCAATTACACCAGCGTCCTGGGCACCCCCGCCGCGAGTTTTGGAATCTCGGTCTCGGACCTGCCCGCCGAAGACATTGCCGGTCAAAGCCCTGTATTGGCATGGCTGCAGGTCTTGCGGGCGCCGATCTCGGGCGCGTTGCGGGGCAGTATCGACGATAGCGGTGCCATCGGAACGGGCTTTGCAACGCTTAATCTTGGCGCCGGGGCCGTGCAGCCCAACCCCAAAACGCGCCCGGTGCCGTTTGAATCTGCCCGCACTTATTTTACCTATGACCCAAAATCGCAGATGCTGGATTTTAACGACGTCTCGGTGGTTTCGGCCTGGGGCGAAGTGCAGGCGGACGGCAAGGCGTTCCTGCAAGGGGTGGAAGAAGGCGTTCTGGATAGTTTGACCGCGCAGATGCGCCTGTCCGGGATCAATGTGAACCCGGCCAACCTGTTTCCGGAACCAATTCAGCTGTCCCGCGCCAGCCTGGATTTCAAAATGGAATTGGACCCGTTCAGGTTGCAGCTGGGGCAGGTTACTGTCGAAGATCCAGATCACATCGTGCGCGCTTTTGGGGTGCTGAGCGGCAGGCCCGATGGCTGGGCCGTAGAGCTTGATGCCCATCTGGATCAGATGACCTCTGACAAGGTTCTCAGCTACTGGCCCGAGCTTTTGGCACCGAAACCGCGCGAGTGGGTCACGAAGAACCTTTACGAAGGCGTTCTGTCGGACATGGATTTCGCGCTGCGGCTCGAGCCCCGATCGAAGCCCGATCTGTATTTGGACTTCGGATTCGAGAAAGCCAAGATCCAGTTCGTTAAAACCCTGCCGCCGATCGAAAGCGCCCAAGGGCAGGCCAGCCTGATTAATCGGCGCTTTACCGTCACCGCGCAAAAGGGAGAGGTGATTGCGGACGAAGGTGGGGCCGTGGATGCCGCGGGCACGTCTTTCATCATTCCCGATACGGATATCAAGAAATCCGCACCTGGAATTGTGCGCATCCAGGCCAAGGGCAGTGTGACGGCTGCACTGTCCCTGTTGGACCGGCCCCCGCTTGAATTGCTGACCAAAGCGGGATTGCCCGTCGATGTTGCCAATGGAACGGCCTCGCTGGTCGGTACCCTGTCCTTGCCGCTGAAAAAGGGGCTGAAGTTTCAGGACACGACGTTTCACTTCGATGGCACGCTGGCCAACCTGTTCAGTGATCGTTTGGTGCCGGGGTTCACGGTCAGCGCTGCATTGCTGGACCTGTCCGGCAACCAGTCGGGTGTTCAGATACAGGGACAGGGGCAATTTGGAGATGTTCCGCTTGAGGCACTTTGGCGGCAACCGATTGATGGCGAAAATGCTCAGCGCAGCACGCTGATCGGCCAGATCGAACTGTCCCCACGCTTGATGGATGAAATCGGGGCTGGTTTGCCTCCGGGAATGCTGACCGGGTCTGGTGTTGCAAATCTCACTCTGGGTCTTGGTGCGGACCTTCCCCCCAAGCTGTCAGTGGAATCGAACCTTCAAGGCGTTTCGCTGGCGATCCCGGAATTGGGCTGGCGGAAGGGGGCTAACACGACGGGCTCGCTGACCGCAGAAGCGACGTTGGGCAAGCAACTGAAGGTCGACAGCCTGCGCATCGAGGGCGCTGGCTTACGTACAAGCGCATCGATGACCTTTCACGAGAATGGCGATTTCGACCGCATAAGGTTCAGCTCATTCGATCTTGGGAATTGGCTGGCAGTTCCGGCCGAGATGATCGGGCGCGGGAATGCCGTTCCGGACATTCGTGTTCTCGGCGGTGTGCTGGATATGGGCAAGGCGACGTTCGGCGAAAGCAGCGGTGGCGGTGCAGGGCCCAAACTGGACGTGGCACTTGATCGTCTGCAAGTGACCGAAACAGTTGCGCTGACGGGTTTCAAGGGCACGTTTCAGACAACCGGTGGGGTGAACGGAGGGTTTACCGCTCAGGTCAATGGCGGGGCATCGGTTGCCGGCCAGGTGAGCCCACGCGGAAACCGTAGCGCGGTAACACTTTCGTCGAAAGATGCGGGAGCCGTGTTGCGCTCTGCCGGGGTGCTGACCCAAGCACGCGGTGGTGACATGACCCTCAATCTCGAGCCGGTTGCCGGACCCGGCAGCTACGACGTCATCCTGAAAATCGTCAATACTCGCATCACCGATGCTCCGGCCATGGCGGCCTTGCTGAATGCGATCAGCCTTGTTGGCCTGCTGGACGAGATGGCAGGGCAGGGCATCTTTTTCTCGGCGATCGACAGCCGCATGAGGATTACGCCAACGGAAATCAAAGTGCTCAATGGCAGCGCCGTCGGGCCGTCAATGGGCCTGTCATTTGATGGCACCATCGACACGGTGAATGAGAGGCTGAACCTGCGTGGGGCTATATCGCCAATTTACCTGCTGAATGCTGTGGGCAGTGTTTTCACCCGAAAAGGCGAAGGGGTTTTTGGTTTCAATTACACCCTCACAGGGCCGCTTGCGTCTCCGAAAGTCTCGGTCAACCCTCTGTCCGGTCTGGCTCCGCTTTTCCTGCGTGATCTGCTGCGCCAGCCCGCGCCAAAAGTGTCGGATGGCCCAAACGCAACGCCGCAATTACCGGATGAGCCCAAGCAGCCCTTTGGGTCACCCCCCAGCGACCGCTGACAGGATATGGCCGAATCTCTTGTGGGGATGTAAGGCGCGGGCATGAAACTCAGCGATTTTGATTTCCATCTGCCCGAAGACCTGATTGCCACGCGGCCAGCCAGCCCGCGTTCTTCTGCGCGTTTGCTGGTGGCGCAGGGGAATGAGACGACGGACAGCCGTGTGTTCAACTTGCCTGATTTTCTGCAACCAGGCGATCGGCTGGTTCTGAACGACACGCGCGTTATTCCGGCACGGCTGAATGGCCGTCGCCACCGGGACAGTGCCCAAGGTCCGGTGTCTGCCGGGGTCGAAGCGACTTTGCTGGATCCGCAGGCTGACGGCAATTGGTCAGCACTGATCAAGCCCTTGAAAAAAGTGAAGATTGGGGAAGAAATTGTCTTCTCGGACGATTTGAGCGCTACGCTGGATCGGGTCGAGGACGGGCAGGCCCATCTGCGGTTTAACCTGAGTGGCGAAGATTTCGATGCCGCATTGGAGCAGGCCGGCGCGATGCCTCTGCCCCCTTACATCGCGGCCAAACGCCCGGCGGACGAGCAGGACAAAACCGATTATCAAACCATCTGGGCGCGCAACTCCGGCGCTGTCGCGGCCCCGACCGCATCGCTGCATTTCGATGATGCGCTCATGCAGGCATTGGCCGAACGCGGCGTGAGTTTCACCCATGTGACTCTGCATGTTGGTGCAGGGACCTTCCTGCCGGTCAAGGTCGAGGACGTGACGACCCACAAGATGCACGCGGAATGGGGGCACGTCAGCCCTACGGCAGCCGCCGAGATTCAGGCGACCAAAGATGCAGGTGGGCGTGTGATCCCGGTGGGCACCACGGCCTTGAGGTTGATCGAAAGTGCTGCGCGCTCCGGCAGGATTCAGCCATGGGAAGGGGGCACGGATATCTTCATCTATCCAGGCTTCCAATTCCACGTCACTGATGCGCTCGTGACCAATTTTCACCTGCCAAAATCAACGCTGTTGATGCTTGTCTCGGCACTGATGGGGCAAGATCGGATGTTGCGGGTGTATGAACACGCGATCGCACAGAGCTATCGTTTCTTTTCTTACGGCGACGCGTCGCTTTTGATCCCGTGAACGGCGTTGATTTGGTATCAATACCGCACGATGTCGTAGACAAGCGCGACAGTCGTAGGCATTGGTCGCACGAAGACTCGCAAGTTTCGGAAGCATAATTCGGAGACCCCAATGATTCAGGTCCTTTCCAGCGCGTGGGCGTTGCTGCTCGGCATGGGGTTGCTGATGGTCGGAAACGGCCTTCAAGGCACGCTTCTGGGTGTCCGTGGTGAGATCGAAGGCTTTTCGACTCTACAAATGTCCTTTGTGATGTCAGCCTACTTTGTCGGCTTTCTGGGCGGCTCACGTCTTGCGCCGGAAATGATCCGGCGCGTTGGGCATGTGCGGGTCTTCGCGGCGCTGGCGTCTTTTATTTCTGCTGTCATGATCATGTACCCGATGATGACCAACCCAATCGCTTGGGTTTTGGGGCGTGTGATCATCGGGTTTTGTTTCTCGGGCGTGTATGTCACCGCAGAAAGCTGGCTCAACAACGCGGCGAACAATGAAAATCGAGGACAGGCATTGTCCCTGTATATGATCGTTCAGATGTCAGGGATCATCGGCGCCCAAGCCCTATTCCTTGTGGGCGATCCGGCGGGTTATGAGACCTTCGTAATCGCCTCAATCCTCGTTTCTGTGTCTTTTGCCCCGATTTTGCTATCTATTTCACCGACACCGGCCTTTGATACCACCAAACCTATGACCTTGCGCGAGTTGATGAACAAATCGCCGCTGGGATGTGTTGGCTTGTTCCTTCTGGGCGGGGTATTCTCTGCTCAATTTGGTATGTCAGCGGTATACGGCGCGCAGGCAGGGCTGAGCTTGGTTGAGATTTCGATCTTCGTTGCCGCGTTCTACATCGGCGCAGTTGTTTTGCAGTATCCGCTAGGTTGGTTTTCCGATCGTATGGATCGGCGTTTATTGATCCTTTTGGTATCGGCGTCAGGGGCAGTCGCATCCCTTTCGGGAATGCTCTACGGGGTAACTTTTGAAATCCTGCTTGTATCGGCGTTTTTCATCGGGGGAATGTCCAACCCATTGTATTCATTGCTTATTGCACACACCAATGACTTTCTTGATCATGAGGATATGGCGGCGGCATCCGGCGGTCTGGTTTTCATTAACGGGCTGGGTGCCATCGCTGGTCCACTGATCACCGGTTGGTTGATGGGAAAGGCTGTATTCGGCCCGCCAGGCTTTTTCCTGATCATTTCGGTGCTGCTTTTCTTTCTGGCCGTTTATGCCGCGTACCGGATGACGCAGCGTGCCGCGATCCCAGTGGACGAAACTGGCACCATGTCGCCCATGTATCCGACCGCCTCGCCTGTTGCTCTTGAGGTTGCGCAGGAGGTTGCGATCGAAGCAGCCGAAGCCGAAGTCGAAGAAGCCGCGCAAGAAACTGCTTAAGACACGGATTTATGTCGACTATGTTGCAATATGTTACTGTAACAGTTCTGTAAAACGGACTTAAATGACGTTACGTCCCGGATGTGGGCACAAGACGGAGTTTAAGGCAATGGCAACGCCTGAAGAAGTATTGAGTTTTTGGTTAGATAAAGTTGGCCCAAAGGGCTGGTATATTCAGGATGACGCGCTGGACGCAGAGATCCGCGAACGTTTCTTATCCACTTGGGAGGCTGCGGCCGAGGGAAAGTTTTCACTCTGGCTCACGTATCCCAGCGGTGCACTGGCTTATGTTATTCTGACAGACCAGTTTTCACGTAACATGTTCCGAGGTCAGGCGCGTGCTTTCGCGACGGACAAGGCGGCTTTGGCGGCAGCGAAATGCGCGGTCGACAAAGGTTGGGACAAAAAGATCGACGAACCGGCGCGGCAGTTCTTTTACCTGCCGATGATGCACTCGGAAAACCTGTGCGATCAGGAACGCTGTGTGCGGCTGATCTGTGAAAACCTCAGCCGTGACACAAGCAACCTGCTACACGCACGGGCCCATCGCGAAGTCATCCGCAAGTTTGGCCGGTTCCCCTATCGGAACGAAGCGCTGTCGCGCAATTCGACGCCGCACGAAGTCGAGTATGTCGATATGGGCGGATACGGTGCAACCGTGCGCGAACTTCAGGCGGCTGTCTGAGCGTACCGAAACTGGTTGAGAGGCCGCGCGCAAATGGCGCGGCTCGGGCTTACGATCCCGGTTCACAACCTTTGAACTCCAAAATGCGCGCGGATACGACGTCCGCGCCGTTTTCGATTGTCTGAGCGATCAGAACTTGAGGCTCATCTGCCAGATTTATTAACCGTTCCTGTACTGCTTGCAGCTTTTTATCCAAGCTGTTCAGCCGGGCCAGGGTTGACCTGATATCCTGTGCAACTTGGCTATTTGCACCAGCAGGGGCTTCCAGTGACAGCGCTGACAAGTCTTCGCGCAATGCAGCAAGCTCTGTTCGAATACCTTTCGTCTCGACCCGGATCGGGGCAACGGCCTGCACGGTTTCGGAAAACTCTGCTGTAATGCTCTCAACCTTTGACGCAAGCTGCCAGCCCAGAAACAGGCACAGCGCCACAAGGATTAATGTAGCGTTGAGCAGAGCAAGCAGCAGGTCTTTGAGTGTTTTCGCCATGGTCAGCCTCTTGAATGTCTTTTGATAAGAAATGCTCGAACGGTGTCGGCGGTTCTGTTCTAGCCAGAGCCGGGCCTTGGGTATAGGCTGAAATCCATGTCTTCAGATATTGCTTACCCTGCGTCGCATTTGTCGCGGGGAGGTCCTGTTGATGTGTTTCGAAAAGTAGTTTAATGGTAAACTAATTTCTCAACACCTGCGCCGAGAGGGACACATGGCTGCACAATCTTATGATCTGATCGTAATCGGGGCTGGCCCCGGCGGCTATGTCGCTGCAATCCGTGCCGCCCAGTTGGGTCTGAAAACCGTTGTTGTCGAACGCGAACATCTGGGTGGCATTTGCCTGAACTGGGGCTGTATCCCGACCAAGGCGCTATTGCGATCGTCCGAGGTGTTTCATCTGATGGAACGCGCCAAGGAGTTTGGCTTGAAGGCCGATAAGATCGGCTACGATCTGGACGCGGTGGTCAAAAGATCGCGGGGCGTGGCCGGGCAACTCTCGGGCGGGATTGGCCATCTGCTGAAGAAGAACAAGGTCGCTGTTGTGATGGGCGAGGCAACAATTCCGGCCAAGGGCAAGGTAAGCGTCAAGACCGACAAGGGCACCGAAGAACTCACCGCCAAGAACATCATTCTGGCGACCGGTGCTCGCGCAAGGGAATTGCCGGGGCTTGAGGCGGATGGTGATCTGGTGTGGACCTATAAACATGCGTTGCAACCGCCGCGGATGCCGAAGAAACTGCTGGTCATCGGTTCAGGCGCGATCGGCATCGAATTTGCCAGCTTCTACAACACGCTGGGCGCAGATACGACCGTGGTCGAAGTGATGGACCGGGTGCTGCCCGTAGAAGATGCCGAGATCAGCGCATTGGCGAAAAAGGCGTTCACCAAGCAAGGCATGACCATCATGGAAAAAGCCATGGTCAAGCAACTGGACCGCGGCAAAGGCAAAGTGACGGCTCATATTGAGGTCAAGGGCAAGGTTGAGAAGCACGATTTTGACACCGTGATCTCGGCCGTTGGCATTGTCGGCAATGTCGAGAACCTTGGGCTCGAAGCTTTGGGGGTCAAGATCGATCGGACCCATGTTGTGACGGATGAATATTGCCGCACCGGTGTCGAAGGTTTGTATGCAATCGGTGACATCGCGGGCGCGCCCTGGCTGGCACACAAGGCCAGCCACGAAGGCGTCATGGTCGCGGACCTGATCGCGGGTCAACATGCGCATCCGGTCAAACCCGAGAGCATTGCGGGATGCACCTACTGCCAGCCTCAGGTGGCATCCGTGGGATACACCGAAGCCAAAGCCAAAGAGCTGGGGTATGACATCAAAGTCGGTCGCTTCCCCTTCATCGGCAACGGCAAGGCGATTGCTCTGGGCGAGCCGGAAGGTCTGATCAAGACCGTCTTTGATGCCAAGACGGGAGAGCTGCTTGGCGCACATATGATTGGCGCGGAAGTGACGG
Organism: Ruegeria sp. CDSA021; assembly: GCF_059612325.1. Taxonomy (NCBI): domain Bacteria; kingdom Pseudomonadati; phylum Pseudomonadota; class Alphaproteobacteria; order Rhodobacterales; family Roseobacteraceae; genus Ruegeria; species Ruegeria sp. CDSA021. The sequence goes on along the minus strand of NZ_JBXWQJ010000006.1, from coordinate 112,910 downwards.
AACTGATTCAGGGATATGTCGTAGGTCGCCAGTTGGAGACCACCGAGGAGGACCTGATGAACACCGTTTTCCCACACCCAACCTTGTCAGAGATGATGCATGAAAGCGTGCTTGATGCGTATGATCGCGTGATCCACATGTAAGGAAAGGGGGCTCTGCCCCCGCCGCGGCAAGCCGCGACTCCGCCGGGATATTTATAGCCAGATGAAGCAGGGGATCCGTACTTCATCTGGCCGAAAATATCCCGGAGCGCGAGGCAGAGCCTCGCAAAAAACCGTCTATTTGTTCAAAGCATCCAGAATACGGGCCCAGGAGCGGATGCCCTTGTGGAAGCTTTTGACGTCATATTTCTCATTCGGAGAATGGATGGCATCATCGTCGTTTGCATAGCCAACCAGCATCGAATCAAGCCCCAGTACGGTGTTGAAATACCCGACGACAGGAATTGACCCGCCCATCCCGGTAAAGACGGCCTCGCGATCCCATTCGTCCGAAAGTGCGGCGCGCGCGGCTTCGAATTCAGGGCGGTTGATGTTCATGACCGAAGCGGGAGAGCCTTCCAGGTCGTTGTCCCAGACCACTTTGGCGTCCGGAGACAAGCGCTCCTCTACATGTTTGCGAATTTTTGTACGCAGTGCATCGGGGTCCATGTCCCCCACGAGGCGGCAGGTGATTTTACAATGCGCTTCCGATGGAATCACGGTTTTCGAGCCCGCTCCATTGTAGCCGCCCCACAGGCCGTTCACCTCGAGCGTTGGACGCGCCCATTGCTGTTCGAGTGTCGAATATCCCTTTTCGCCATGTGGTTGGGTATAGCCGACCGAATTCAGGTAGTCTGCTTCGTCGAAACCGCAGTTTTGCCATTGTCGCAATTGGTCATCTGGCACTTCGTGGACGCCTTCGTAAAAGCCCTCAACCGCAACGCGCCCGGTTTCATCATCGTAGAACGAGGCGACGATTTTTGACATCTCACGCAGCGGGTTCAGACCAGGACCACCGTAATGGCCAGAATGCAGATCGATGCGGGGCCCTATGATGGTGAACTCATCCTTCAGCATTCCGCGAAGTTGGGCAGCAATGGATGGAACCCCGCGTGAGACCATCGAGGTGTCGCAGACCAGTGCGAGGTCCGCTTTGAGCTCTGCCGCGTTTTCCTCGAGGAACGGGACCAGTGACGGAGAGCCCGATTCCTCCTCGCCCTCAAAGAAGAAGGTGATGCGGCAGGGCAGGGATCCATGCACGGCCTTCCAGGCGCGACAGGCTTCGACAAAGGTCATCAGTTGCCCTTTGTCGTCAGATGCGCCGCGCCCGCGGATGACAGGTCCGTGCGCGGTGTCTTCGATGGCAGGATCGAAGGGCGCGCTGGTCCACAGATTCAGCGGATCGACTGGCTGCACATCATAATGGCCGTAAAACAGGATATGCGGGGCGTCCGAGTCTTCTCCTACATGACCGACAACCATGGGGTGGCCCGGAGTTTCCCGTTTTTCCGCGTCAATTCCGATACTGCGCAGATCGGTGACCAGCCAATCTGCGGCGCGGCTGACCTCGTCTTTAAATGCGGGATCGGTCGAAATGGACTGTATCCGCAGCAACTCCATTAGGCGGTCGATCGAGGCGTTAAGATCATCGTCAATCCGGTTCAGCACGGTGTCTAGCGGCATAGGGGGCTCCTGCTTTTCTAGGTTTGGCGAACCCTAACAGCGTGATCAGCGCCGTCCAGAGTGGTTGCAGGGAAAACCAAAGCGATCGCGCGAAGTATTGTAACAAAGCGGTGCCTGCGTCGTTTCCACGCGTTCGATGGCCGTAACAATACTTGTCGTAGAAGGCGCAACCTTCTATTTGATGCAAATCAAAGTTGGGTTCACATGTTCGGCTGTAACCAGCTGTATAAAGGAACACAAAGCCGCCAAAGCAGGGTACACTGTATAAGTGGCAGACTATTTGCCCAGGGGAAACCGATATTGGGCGCTCAAGGAGGGTCCGTTGGACTATACTGCTCAGCTCGATTCAGCGATTGCCAGGCTGCATGATGAAGGACGTTATCGGACCTTTATCGACATCGAACGTCGCAATGGACATTTCCCACATGCGGTGCGCACGCGCCCGGATGGGTCACAGCAGAACATCACTGTATGGTGCGGCAACGACTACTTGGGCATGGGGCAGCATCCGGTTGTTCTGAATGCCATGCACGAGGCCGTTGACGCCGCAGGCGCAGGCTCGGGCGGTACGCGCAACATCTCTGGCACCACGGTCTACCACAAAAGGCTTGAGGCCGAGCTGGCTGATCTGCACGGCAAAGAAGCCGCGCTGCTGTTCACCAGCGCGTATATCGCCAATGATGCGACGCTCAGCACGCTGCCCAAACTGTTTCCCGGTCTGATCATCTATTCCGACGCGCTGAACCATGCCTCGATGATCGAAGGTGTGCGCCGCAACGGCGGTGCCAAGCGTATCTTCCGGCACAATGACGTGGCGCATCTGCGCGAGCTGCTTGAAGCAGACGATCCGCAGGCGCCCAAGCTGATCGCTTTCGAGTCGGTCTATTCGATGGATGGGGATTTTGGCCCGATCGAAGAGATCTGCGATCTGGCGGATGAATTTGGCGCGCTGACCTACATCGACGAAGTGCACGCGGTCGGCATGTACGGCCCACGTGGTGGCGGCCTGACCGAGCGGGATCGCCTGGCCCATCGGATCGACATTATCAACGGCACTCTGGCCAAGGCGTACGGCGTGATGGGCGGCTATATCGCGGCCAGCGCCAAGATGTGTGACGCCGTGCGCTCTTACGCGCCGGGCTTCATCTTTACCACATCGCTACCGCCTGCTGTTGCAGCTGGGGCTGTTGCTTCGGTTGCGCATCTAAAGACCGCGCAGGATCTACGAGATCAGCATCAGACCCAGGCAAAGATCCTCAAGCTGCGGCTGAAGGGGATGGGTCTGCCATTGATCGATCACGGCAGTCACATCGTGCCCGTGATCGTCGGCAACCCTGTGCACACCAAAAAGCTCAGTGACATGCTGCTGGACGATTATGGCATTTACGTGCAACCGATCAATTTCCCGACCGTCCCGCGCGGAACCGAAAGGCTTCGTTTTACCCCGTCTCCGGTGCATGGACCCGACGAAATGAACCGTTTGGTGCAGGCGATGGACGAACTTTGGTCACATTGTGCGCTAAATCGCGCCGAACTTGCCGGATAACCTCACGCCAAAGTGTGCAACGAGTTTGCCGCGTGTTAAGCTTACGCTAACAAAATAAGCAGACGAATCATTGTTGAGATGATTCGCCGCTAACGCGAAATACGCGACAGGCAGAATGGGGCAGCAGGGATGATTGGGCGCAGATCACAGCGCAATTCCGAAGAGGACGTGGATGTCAGACCAAAAGGGTTTGACGATTACGAGATTCGTCTAGGCGACAAGATGCGCGGCGAACGCGCAACGATGGGCAAATCTCTTTTGGACGTTCAACGCGAGCTGCGGATCAAAGCCAACTACATTGCTGCAATTGAAAACGCCGATCCCGATGCGTTTGACACACCCGGCTTCATAGCCGGGTATGTGCGTTCTTATGCGCGGTATCTGGGTATGAACCCTGATGACACCTTTGCAACCTTCTGTATGGAAAGCGGGTTTGAGGTGGCGCACGGCATGTCGGCCGAGGCGTCCGTGGTTCGCAAGCCCACTGGCGGACTGCCAGCGCGTGGCCCGATGGGGCGCGATCCGTTTATCTCGCCCAACACGCCCTTCATTCCGGGCAAAGAACCCCTGGTCAGTCAGATTGAACCGCGCGCCATCGGCTCATCGCTGGTGTTGTTGGCGGTGATTGGCGGCATCGGCTATGGCGGCTGGGCTGTTTTGAACAAGATTCAGCAGGTTCAGGTCAGCCCAGTCGAACAGGCACCGGTGGTCCTGTCGGATCTCGATCCGCTTGATGCGGCGCGCAGCAGTGCTGCTGATGCCGAAGTGGAAACTGCGAGCACCGAAGCATTGGATCGTCTTTATCGTCCTCAGGCGCTGGACGTACCGGTTCTGGTGGCCCGTGATGCACCGATATCCACTCTTGATCCACGCGAGGTGGGTACCTTCCGTCCACCGGAATTGCCAAAGTTCGAAGTGGCTGAGTTCCACACAGTTGAACGTCCGGCGCTACCGCAGGTGGTCGAACAGATCGACACAATGCTCAAGATCGTGGCCGTTGACCCCGCTTGGATGCGTGTGACGGCTGCGGATGGCAGCGTCATTTTCGAAGGCACGCTGGGCACGGTTGAGCAGGGTAGCGTATTTGAAGTGCCGTTGACCGAAGAGCCGCCGTCATTGCGTGCGGGCGCATCCGGGTCGGTTTATTTCTCGATGAATGGTGAACATTACGGCCCGGCGGGCGCACCAGGCACCGTTGCCAAAGGGGTTGTCCTGTCGAAAGACGCAGTATCCGAGACCTATGCGGTGGCCGATCTTGAGGCAGAGCAGAACAGCGCGCTCAAGCAACTGGTGGCGGAACTCCAGACCGAGGCGACAGAAGCGCCCGCCGAGTGATCTAGCCATTGCGATAACCCGGTTGCCGAACTATCTACTGTCGCAACTCAGGCAGATGCGGATCCGTCCTTATGTCCCTCAATCACGTACGTCCCTGGCGCGACATATACCGTCGCAAATCCCGTCAAATCATGGTCGGCAATGTCCCTGTTGGGGGTGATGCGCCCATTGCGGTGCAGACCATGACCAACACGCTGACCACCGATGTGGCAGGCACCGTGGCGCAGGTTCAGGCGGCGGCTGAGGCGGGCGCGGATATCGTGCGCGTCTCGGTCCCGGATGAGGCATCGTCCAAAGCGCTGAAAGAGATCGTGCGCGAAAGTCCGGTGCCAATCGTGGCAGATATTCACTTTCACTATCGCCGTGGCATCGAAGCCGCTGAGGCGGGGGCAGCCTGCCTTCGCATCAATCCGGGTAATATCGGGGATGAAACCCGCGTGAAAGAGGTCATCCAGGCCGCGCGCGATCACAACTGTTCGATCCGTATCGGGGTCAACGCGGGGTCACTGGAAAAGCATCTGCTTGAGAAATACGGCGAGCCGTGCCCCGAGGCGATGGTCGAAAGCGGACTGGAACATATCCGCATCCTGCAGGACAACGACTTTCACGAGTTCAAGATCAGCGTGAAGGCCAGCGACGTTTTCCTGTCTGCCGCTGCTTATCAGGGCATTGCCGAAGCTACCGACGCACCGATCCATCTGGGCATCACCGAAGCCGGAGGGTTGGTCAGCGGCACCATCAAATCCGCCATCGGTTTGGGCAACCTGTTGTGGATGGGGATCGGTGACACGATCCGCGTCAGCCTGTCCGCAGATCCAGTGGAAGAGGTGAAGGTCGGGTTCGAAATCCTCAAGTCGCTGGGGCTTCGTCATCGCGGCGTGAACATAATCTCATGCCCGTCCTGCGCGCGGCAAGGCTTCGACGTCATAAAAACCGTCGAAGCGCTGGAGCATCGGCTGGAACACATCAAGACGCCCATGTCTCTGTCGATCATAGGTTGCGTCGTAAACGGTCCGGGTGAGGCGCTGATGACGGATGTTGGCTTTACCGGTGGCGGGGCAGGGTCCGGAATGGTTTATCTGGCGGGCAAAGCCAGCCACAAGATGTCGAACGATCAGATGATTGAACACATCGTTGAACAGGTTGAGAAGAAAGCAGCAGAACTGGACGCCGCAGCAGAGGCAGCGGAGTAGATGTGTATCGTCAGGATCATTTCGTCGAAGGCATTTCTGCAAGGTCAACAAAAACGAACTGCCGGTCTTCACTGAAATGAACTGGCGGTACTCTTAGATTTTGGTTGGTTGGGCCTTTTCTGGGCTGGCCCCACAAATCAAAATGTACGGCTAGGCATGGATCGAAGAATCCACCGTAGTCCCCAGCGTTTGTTTGAACGATGCATCCATATCCCCCGACATTTATGGGGCTGACGATCAGCCATTCCAGTTGGGCGAAGGCCTCTTTGTCGAGGTCGCGTGTAAGAGATCCGTCATTCAGAACTGCAGACCAATCTTCCTGAGTTATGCTTGGGTCGAGCTGGGCCATCGCTGCGGCCATTTCGGTAAGGTCGCGACGCCACAGCACAACGGGTTTCCCATCAAATAGAAGAGTTTTGGCATCACCGGGTTCCCAGTTTTTTGTCGGGACAGAGTGTACGCTGGATTGATATTTGGCTTTGACGTCAGCTGTAGGTTTCGTGCTGGAAGTTAGAAAAAACAGTCCTGCCACAACGGTCAGCAAGGCCCAACCTGCCGTTACATAGTAAACGAGAGGACCCCTGTTTTTCATTTGTTGTCTGCTCTGAATCGGTACAATTAACCGCGTTCAGGTAGAATAATTATCTAAATGCATTCACCGCTGGAAGCGGTTTCGATCTACTGAGATGCATACAGCGTCAGTAAAGTAACCCGTGGTTTACTCCAATCAGATACTTCTAAAGCCTTGAATTAGAGAAACGACAAAACTCTGGCCTATGCGTGGTGTAGGGCGGCGATGCCGCCCCACTTCCTTAACCCTGTTCTGCGCGTACGCCGTCCGCAATTTGCTTCATCTGATCGGCGGGCAGGAAGCCACGCAGCATTTCGGTGCCCAGAACAAAGGACGGGGTGCCCGAAATCTGCATTCGCTGCGCCAGCGCGCGGGTGCGGGTGATTTCGTCCGACACGCGGTCGCTGTCCATCGCGGCAATGATTGCATCGCTGTCCAGACCCAAACCGTCCGAGATGCGGCGCAGCGAGACTTCAGAAGGCTCGCCGGTGAACTCCAGCAGGGCGTCATGGACCTGCTTGTAGGCATCGTCGCCAGCCACGTGCTTGGTGGCGACGGCAAAGCGCGAAGACAGGACAGACGCGTCACCCAGAATCGGGAACTCCTTGATAACCAGACGGATGTTGCCGTCTTCGGCCAGCAGGCTGGCCACTTCGGGGACAGCACGGCGGCAATATCCACAGCGGTAATCCATGAATTCGACCAGAGTGATATCCCCGTCCGGATTGCCACCGACCCAGCTATAGCCATCGTTGAACAGCTCGTCCGCGTTGGCTGTGACCAGCTCTTTGTCTGCAACAGCTTCGGCAGCAGCGTTGCGTTGTTCGAGAATGTTGATCGCCTCGATGATCACTTCGGGGTTTTCCAGAAGGTATTCGCGCACCTGCGCGCCGAATTCGGCCTTTTCGGCATCGCTCAATGCGTTCAGGTCCAGCGCCTGCGCCGAGGTCGCCGCCATGGAAAGCCCCAGAAGGGCGGGTGCAGCATGTCTGAGGATCATTTCCGTTTCCTTTTGCTTTTCTTGAATCGTTCCGACGCAATCAACACGTCTTGTGCCCTTTGCCAACCCGGTGAACCTTCGGGCAGTCGCGCTACGGCGCGTTTCGCGTGAATTCCGGCATCTTCCAGCCGCCCTTGCAGCGCATACCGCTCTGCCGTCACGGTTGATGCCATACCGTTATTACCAACCTTTGAATAGGCCACACCCAAATCCTGCATCAGGCGCGCGTTGCGAAAATCTCGGGAACGGGCCTGTTCCAGTGCCGTCAGGGCCTGATCGGTTTCGCCCTGCGCCAGCAAGGCGCGTCCATAACCTGCAAGGATCAGCGCGTTGTTCGGAGCCATTTCCACGGCGCTCTGAAACGCTTGCACTGCGTCGTTTATCTGCCTGTTTTCCAAAAGGATTTGCCCTTTTAGATCGTAATAGAATGGGTCATTTGGGCGGATGGTCAGCGCCTCATCTATGGCGGCACGGGCGCGGGACAGGTCGCGGTTCTGGTGATATGCCGATGCCTCGCGCATCAGCCGGATGTCACGGTCGGATTCTTCTTTGGCACGCCGCAAAGTCCAGCTTGGCGACCGCAGGAATGCTGACAGCTTGCCTTTGACGCGGGCGAACCAGTAATCGGCACTGGAATTGGGCACGGCCCTGTCACCAAATTCGTCCAGAAAAGCTTCGGCGGCACGCAGGCGTTCGCGGCTTGTTGGGTGCGACCGCATGTAAGGGTCCTGATTGGCAACGCTCAGCAATTCCTGACCAGCGAACTTCCGGTGCAGCTCGACCATGCCGCTGGGAGAAATTTGGGCCCATCTCAGATAGCTGGCGGCACTTCGATCGGCCGAGGATTCTTCGGCACGAGTGTGGCCCAGAAAACTGCGAAGGGCCGCGCCCTGAGTACCTGCGGCGATGCCGATGGCTGCTTCGCCACCACCGGCAGCCGCCGCCAGCAGGGCCAGAGCGGTGCCAAGGCCGGCATTGCGCCGTGCTGCCTTCAGGTTCTCGGCCCGTCGCGCCAGATGGCCATTGGCGATATGGGCGGCTTCGTGCGCGATGACGGCTTGCAGCATTTCAGGGCTCTCGACGCTCAGAATCAGGCCGTAATTCACATAGATCGCGTTGTAGTCGATGACGAAAGCGTTGAACGTGTTGTCATTGACCACCAGAATCTGAACGCGATTGGTGTTTAACCCGGCAGCGCGAAGCACAGGAAAGGCCAGTTCACGCAGCCCATATTCGATATCAGGATCACGGATCAGGCTTTGCGCATGGGCTTGCGCCGCCGCCACGAGCCAGACGACAGCTGCAAGCATCAGAGCCGGGATTGACGCCAGCCTGGATACGCGTTCAAAAGCCATGGCTGCAACATGGGAGATGGGCATGAGAAACTCAACCCGGTCCGGGGTCGATCCGTTTATTGTGATGGACGTGATGGAGGCCGCGCGCAAGGCGGAAGAGGCCGGACGCCACATCATCCACATGGAAGTGGGACAGCCCGGAACTGGTGCTCCTCAAGGGGCAACCGAAGCCCTGGCAAAGGCAATGGAACAGGGTCCTTTGGGTTACACGGTGGCTTTGGGGCTGCCCGCGCTCAGGCAACGGATCGCGCGGCTTTATGGCGAATGGTATGATGTTGACCTGAACCCGGATCGAGTGGTGATCACCCCTGGATCCTCAGGCGGGTTTCTGCTGGCCTTCACAGCGTTGTTCGACAGCGGGGACCGGGTTGGCATCGGCGCGCCCGGTTATCCGTCCTACCGCCAGATCCTCAAAGCGCTGGGGCTGGTGCCCGTCGATCTGCCAACCGCGCCGGAAAACAGGTTGCAGCCCGTAGCCAAGGATATTCAAGGGATGGACCTGAAAGGTCTAATGGTTGCCTCGCCTGCAAACCCAACCGGCACAATGCTGGATCATGCAGCTATGGGCGCGCTGATTGAAGCCGGGCGTGGGCAAGGGGCGTCGTTCATCAGCGACGAAATCTATCACGGGCTGGAATACGAAGCCAAAGCCGTGTCCGCGCTGGAGCTGACGGATGAGTGTTATGTGATCAACTCATTCTCAAAGTACTTTTCGATGACCGGCTGGCGCGTTGGATGGATGGTCGTGCCCGAGGATCAGGTGCGTGTGGTCGAACGGATAGCCCAAAACATGTTCATTTGCGCCCCCCATGCCAGCCAGGTCGCGGCATTGGCCGCGATGGATTGCGAAGACGAATTGCAGGCCAATCTGGACGTCTATCGCCAAAATCGTGCACTGATGCTTGCGGGGCTGCCCAAGGCCGGGTTCGCAAACATCGCCCCGCCTGATGGCGCGTTTTATGTCTATGCCGATGTGTCTGACCTGACCAATGACAGCCGAGCCTTTGCGGCAGAGATTCTGGAAAAGGCAGGTGTCGCGGTCACGCCGGGGTTGGATTTCGACCCGCAAAGGGGTCATACAACCCTGCGCTTTTCCTACGCCCGTGCGACGGGTGATATCAAGGAAGGTCTTGCCCGTTTGCAGCGTTTTATGGCGGACCGAAAGGCCGTTGGCGCGCAGGTTTGAACCGTTCACAAAGTTCCCCGTGTGGTGTAGGGTTCGATCCAAACGATCTCGGGAAAACTTGAGGCTATGAGCAGGATCTTCTTTTGCATCGCTCTGATCTGGGCGCTGGCGAGTGGCGCGGTCGCGCAAGACTTCAGCGCTCTGGCGCGTATTCAGCCGGACCAAAGCCGCATAACAGACGTCGGGCGCACTGGCGTGCGGGTGGATATCGGCCTCAGCCAGGGGGTGCCGTACCGGATTTTCACCTTGCAGGATCCCTACCGGATGGTTTTGGATTTTAACGAGGTCGACTGGACCGGGTTGAAGCCCCGGGACTTCCTGCAATCTGATCGTATCAGCGGTGTTCAGTTCGGGGCCTACGTTCCGGGTTGGTCGCGTCTGGTGCTGGAACTGGGCGCGCCTATGGCGGTCGAGACAGCGCAGTTGACTGTCGCCGAAGACTCTGGCGCGGCTTTGTTGACCCTTAACCTCAAAGGCACGGATTTCGACACGTTCAACGCAACTGCGGGCGCGCCACGTAATCCGGGATGGGACCTGCCTGAACCCGCCAACCTGCCGCAAACAGCACCCCGCAGTGCTGACCAGCCCCTTCGCGTCATGCTGGACCCGGGGCATGGCGGTATAGATCCAGGGGCCGAGGTTGGTGGGGTCGATGAGAAAACCCTGATGCTGACCTTCGCACGCGAGCTGCGCGAAGTTCTTTTACGTTCAGGCGGATATGAGGTGGTCTTGACGCGGGTCGAAGATCAGTTCGTCTCGCTTGAGCGCCGGATTGCTTTGGCTCATCGGGCCGGGGCGGACCTGTTCATCTCGCTGCACGCTGATTCCCTGTCCGAGGGACAGGCACATGGCGCGGCGGTTTATACGTTGTCCGAGGACGCCTCGGACGTGGCGAGTTCAAAGCTGGCGGAACGGCACGATCGCGGGGATTTGCTGTCTGGTGTTGACCTCAGCGGCTCGGATGATCAGGTGGCTGATATCTTGCTGGACCTCGCGCGGCAAGAGACCAGGCCACGCACACGGTCCCTGGCCACAGCGATTGCCAACGGTATGGCGCAGCAGGGCGGCCCGATGAACCGCAAACCGCTGCGCACGGCGTCTTTTTCGGTGCTCAAGGCCGCAGATATCCCTTCGGTTCTGGTCGAACTTGGGTTTCTGTCCAGTCCTAGAGATCTAAAAAATCTCAAGGATCCGGATTGGCGGGCAAAAATGACGCTGGGGATTTATCAGGGGCTTGAGGATTGGCGCCAACAGGATGTGATCCGCAAATCCCTGATTGGCCAGTGACCTTACGGCGCAAAACGGCTAGAATACGCTTGGTGTTTTGACCCTTGGGCGGTGCGACACTATATAGGCACCACCGCGAGAAAAAGGCAGTAACGTGATCCGGTTCATACTTTCGATTTTCGGGGCGATCTTCAGTATCGTCACCTTGGGTATCTTCATGGTCGCACTGGTAATCGGTGCGGTGTTCTGGATGTATGGCCGCGACCTGCCAAGCCATGAATCGCTGGCCCAATACAAGCCGCCAACCATCAGCCGGATTTATTCGGGCGAAGGGCAGTTGATCGACGAATTCGCGCAGGAACGTCGCCTGTTCACCCCGTCCGAAGACATCCCCGATCTGGTAAAGCAGGCTTTCATTTCTGCGGAAGACAAGAACTTTTATACCCATCAGGGGTATGACCCGCGCGGCATTATTGCTGCCGGCGTTGAGGCCGTACGCACCAAGGGCGAAACCGTGCGCGGGGCGTCGACCATCACCCAGCAGGTGATGAAGAACTTCCTTTTGTCGGGCGACCGTCGGGCTGAACGCAAGATCAAGGAAATTATCCTCGCCACCCGGCTTGAGGATACCTTGGACAAGGAACAGATCCTCGAACTTTACATGAACGAGATCTTTCTGGGCCAAAACTCCTATGGCGTAACCGCTGCCGCGCAGACCTATTTCAACAAGACCTTGCAGGAACTGGCCCCGCATGAGGCCGCAATGCTAGCGGCCATGCCCAAGGCACCGTCCGACTATCACCCGGTTCGTCAAAAAGAGCGCCTGCTGGCCCGCCGCAACTATGTTCTGCGTGAAATGAATCAGAACGGCTATATCGATCAGGCGACCTATCAGACCGAGGTCGAATTGCCGTTGCGCTCGGTCCAGAACGGCGATTTCGAAAGCTTCCGTACCGCTTTGCCGCCGCGTGACTACTTCACCGATGAAATCCGTCGTCAACTGAGTGAGGATTTTGGAGAAGGTGAGTTCTTTACCGGCGGCTTCACGGTCCGTGCGTCTGTAGACGAAGAGATGCAGGTCGAAGCGGCGCGTGCCCTGCGCGAGGCGTTGCAGAAATACGACCGCTCACGCGGCAAATGGCGCGGCACGGGCGAAGTCGTTGCAGAAGAACAACTGACCGACGAAGCGCAATGGCGCGAAGCGCTTGCGATCATGGAAATCCCGCGTGACGTTGTTCTGCCAACGCGCTGGCATCCGGCTGTGGTTCTGGACGTGGCCGACCAGCAATTGACGGTTGGTATCGAGGACGGCCCCGCCGATGGCGCCGTCCCGCGCTCGGACATCAAATGGATGCAGGGTGATTTTGCTGCAAACTTCAAACGCGGCGACGTGATCCTTGTGATGGCCGGGGAAGAGGGGCAATGGTCCGCCCGGCAGGTGCCCGAAGTGCAGGGCGGCTTTGTTGCGATGGATGTGAACTCGGGCCGCGTTTTGGCCATGCAGGGCGGGTTCTCGTATCAGGACACTGTGTTCAACCGCGCCACGCAGGCGCAGCGTCAGCCTGGCTCATCCTTTAAGCCTTTCGTCTATGCCGCTGCGCTGGACAGTGGCTATAGCCCGGCTACCATCGTTGTGGATGCACCGATTGAGGTGAACACCCCACAGGGACTGTGGCGTCCCAAAAACTCGTCAAACAAATTCTACGGACCAACGCCGTTGCGCACCGGGATCGAGCAGTCGCGGAACCTGATGACCATCCGTCTGGCGCAAGAAGTCACGATGCCGGTTGTTGCGGGGTATGCGGAACGTTTTGGCGTCTACGACCGGATGGGGGCTTTCCTTGCGAACTCGCTGGGATCCGAGGAGACGACGCTGTATAAAATGGTCGCCGCCTATGCCATGTTTGCAAATGGTGGTGAGCGGGTCGAACCCACGCTGGTTGACCGTATTCAGGACCGGTTTGGCAAAACCATCTATCGCCACGATGATCGTCAGTGTCTGGATTGCGATTCCACATGGATGGCGCCCGACGAATCTCCGACCCTCGTGACAGATCGCGCGCAGGTCATGGACGCCATCACGGCCTATCAGCTGACGTCGATGATGAAAGGCGTGGTGGATCGCGGTACGGCATCGCGCGTTGTGAATCTGCCGGTTCCGACAGCGGGCAAGACCGGAACCACCAACGAATCCAAGGATGCGTGGTTCATCGGGTTTACCTCGAACATCGTGGCGGGCTGCTACATCGGGTATGACCGCCCGCGCCCGATGGGACGAGGGGCTTATGGTGGCACGATGTGTGGCCCTGTGTTCCAGAGCTTCATGGAAAAAGCTGTCGAGAAATACGGTGGCGGTCCGTTCGAAGTGCCGGAAGGCGGGCACTTCATCAAAATCGACCGGTTCAGTGGCGCACGACTGCCTGACGATGCCAGTGGTGACTATGTCGTTGCTGAATTCTTCCGTGACGGAGTCGATGGCTTTATCGACCGCGTCTACGATGGCGGTTTTGCGATCGGTTCGGACCTGCCGTTGTTCGAGGAAGTGCAGCGCGCAGGCGTACAGGTGCAGACCTCGACAGGTCAGACGGTGACTGTTGGGCCCAAAGCCACGCAGGGCGACCTGAGCACAGGTGGTCTTTATTGATCGGCGTGACGCAGCAGAAATTGAAGCAAGTCGGCCTCTGCATCCTGTGTGATCGGGCCGCGTGATCTCCAATAGATCGACAAGGCACATTTTGCGGCGGCCCATTGGGCCAGCCGGAGCCGTGGTACGTTCAAGGCGCGGGCATACAGCGAAAGACAATACTCAATTTGCGTGGGTTGTCGCACCAGGTCGGGCATCCCTTTGGGGTGTCGCAAGGCATTCGCCAGCTCAAAAGCCGGGTCGCCAAAATAGCCTTTGGCGTCAATGATCTTGGGGCCGTCAGGCGTTAAAATGATGTTGTCGGGGTGAAAGTCGCCGTGCAGAGCGGTGCGATGGGGCTGTTCATCTAGCAGGGCTTGGGCAAGGGTGGTCGCTTTTTCAATGTCCCGCCTCAGTGACCCTGGGCAATTGGTGGCATATTGAACAGTGAACAGAGGTGCGAAGACCCTTTCTAATGGCTTCAGCCCCTGCACACTGATTTGCGGTGGTTTATGCAAGCCCTGTGCGGCCCGGGCCAAAAGCTTTACCGCGCGATCCGGATTACCGTTGCGGGCAATGTCCCCCAGGGATGGACCTTCCAACCACTCCATCAGCACAGCACTTGCCGTTTCGTTCACGATCCGAACGGCCCCGCGACCTTGCCAGGCTGCCATCAGGTGTGCGCCGGGGGCCTCATTCCCCCGATCTATACGTCGATAGGCTTTCAAAGCCCGGTCAACACCAGCCTGAGCCCTTACCTTCCACACCCACGCGTGCGCGGTTTCGGATACCTGTGAGATTGGGGTCAAACCCCATCTTTCCAAAATCTCGGCCGGTGCAGCCTGCATTCCCGTTCTGCCTGTCTTGTGGTGTCTCGCACCTCTTGCTATCACGCAGGCCTGATTGAGCAAGTTGGGACAAGACCATGCGCGCCGAAACCCAGAACATCGTGACTGAAATCGAAAAGTCGCTAGAGCTGCTGGCGCAGCGTATGGACTATGAAACCGCACCGCATCGCCTTGAGGAATTCAACGCGCGTGTCGAAGATCCCAACCTGTGGGACAACCCCGAGAACGCGCAGAAGCTGATGCGCGAACGGCAGATGCTGGTCGACGCGATCGAGACCTATGAAACCATCAAGACCGATCTCAGCGACAATATCGAGCTGATCGAATTGGGCGAAATGGAAGAGGACGAAGAGGTCGTTCAGGATGCCGAAGCGGCGATCAAGGCGCTGCATGGCAAAGCCGCTAAGAAAGAGCTTGAGGCTCTGCTGGACGGCGAGGCTGACAGCAATGACACGTTTCTCGAAATCAACTCGGGTGCCGGTGGCACCGAAAGCTGCGACTGGGCCTCGATGCTGGCGCGGATGTATGTGCGCTGGGCCGAGAAGAAGGGCTATACCGTCGAGCTGCAATCGGAGACGGGCGGTGAAGAAGCAGGGATCAAGTCCGCCGCTTACAAGATTTCCGGCCACAACGCTTATGGCTGGCTGAAGTCGGAAAGCGGAGTGCATCGTCTGGTGCGGATTTCGCCGTTCGATTCTGCGGCCAAGCGGCATACCTCGTTCAGTTCGGTCTGGGTCTATCCGGTGGTCGACGACAATATCGAGATCGAGGTGAACCCAGCCGATATTCGGATCGACACGTACCGATCCTCGGGTGCGGGTGGTCAGCACGTGAACACAACCGACTCGGCAGTACGGATCACGCACATCCCAACCGGGATTGTTGTGACCTCGTCCGAGAAGTCGCAGCACCAGAACCGTGACATTGCCATGAAGGCCCTGAAATCGCGCCTCTATCAACAGGAACTGGACCGCCGGAATGCCGATATCAACGCCGCGCATGAGGCCAAAGGCGATGCAGGCTGGGGCAACCAGATCCGGTCATACGTGTTGCAGCCGTACCAGATGGTGAAGGATCTGCGCACCAATCACGAAACCTCGGACACCAAGGGTGTGCTGGATGGTGATCTGGACGGGTTCATGGCGGCGACGCTGGCCCTGAACGTTGCAGGCAAAAGCCGGTCCGAGGCGCAGGGCGACAGCTAAAGTGCAAGGCCAGAGCGCTTTCCTGAACCTGCTGAAAGGGCACTGGCAGCTTATTCTGATCACTGGTTCGGTCTTTCTTCTTTGGAACACACCCGTTGTGATTCCACTGAAGATTTTGACCGTCTTCCTGCATGAGCTGTCCCACGCCGTGACGATTCTTTTGACCGGTGGATCTGTCGAGAGCTTTTCGATCTCACCACAGCAGGGTGGAATGGTGATCGGCCGGGGCGGCAACCGGTTTCTCAGCCTGACCGCCGGATATCTTGGATCGCTTATGCTGGGTATGGTTCTGCTGATCCTTGCTTTGCAGACAAAGGCCGACCGCGCCGTTCTGGCGGTTTTCGGCGGTGTCATGTGTCTGGTGGCCGTGTTGTACATCCGTGACCTGTTTGCGCTTGTTTTCTGCGTAGGAACCGGGGCGGCGATGATCGCCACGGCCTGGTATCTGCGCCGCGAAGTCAGCGACCTTGTGCTGCGTGTGATCGGGCTGACCAGCGTGATCTACGTGCCGTTCGATATCTTTGACGATACGATCCGGCGCTCTGGGATGCGGTCAGACGCGTTCATGTTGGCCGAGGAGTTCGGCGGAACCACGATGATCCGGGGCGGGGTATGGTTGGTGTTGAGTGGCATCGCGATCTACTTGTGCCTGCGCTACTGCCTTGGACCCGACAGCAACCTGCATTTTGGTCAGGCAACAAGGTGAAGCTGTCCAGTGGTGCAGTCAGGAAAAGATACATTTAGACAGTGGGTTTAAATGAGCTGAACCGCTCGCTAGGTTGTTGAAGACCAACAACAGAATGGCGTTTTATGGACCTGACCCGGATATCGGCCAAAGAGCTTTTGAAACAGCTGGCAACCCGTCAGGTTTCAGCCACGGATGTGATGCGCGCCACCCTGGATCGCATCGCCAAAGTGAATGGCGAAGTGAACGCTATTGTAGCGCTACGGGAACAGAGCGCGTTGATGGCCGAGGCACAGAAGCGCGACAGCGGCCCAGTCACCGGCCCGCTGCACGGTCTACCTATTGCGGTCAAGGATTTGGTCAATGTAGCAGGTGTGGTCTCGTCTCACGGATCGCCTTTGTTCAAGGGCGTCGTGCCGGACAGTGACGATCTGATTGCCGCCCGGATGCGGAACGCGGGGGCCATTCTGATCGGTAAGACCAACTCGCCGGAATTTGGATTGGGCTCTCACACGTTCAACCCGGTTTATGGCGCGACGCGCAACCCGTATGACGCGGATCATACCTGCGGAGGCTCGTCCGGTGGCGCGGCGGTTGCCTTGGCCACGGGTATGGTAGCGCTGGCAGACGGATCCGACATGATGGGCAGCTTGCGCAATCCGGCGGCCTGGAACAACGTCTATGGCTTTCGCCCAAGCTGGGGCAGGGTGCCATCTGACCCCGTTGGCGATAACTTTCTGCATCAACTGTCCACGCTTGGTCCCATGGCGCGCAACCCCGAGGATCTGGGCATCTTGCTCGACGTAATCTCGGGGCCAGACCCGCGCCTGCCTTTGGTCTCTGAAAGTGCTCCGGTGTCTCCGGTGGCTGCGGCGGATATGAAGGGGCTGCGGATCGGTTGGCTTGGGGATTGGGGCGGGGCGTTCCCGACCGAGCCAGGCATTCTCGACCTGTGCAAAGATGCTTTGAACGTGTTTGAAGGGCTTGGTGCTGATGTGCAAGACGTGGATCCGCCCTTCGATGCTGAACAGCTTTGGACCAGTTGGATCACGTTGCGGTCCTTCAGCGTTGCAGCGGGGCTGGAGCCTTTGGCCTCACAAAAAGACCATCTGAAAGACACAGCGCAGTGGGAGCTGGATCGCGGTTTGGCGATGCGTGCGATGGAGGTGCAGCACGCCAGTTTAATTCGCTCGGACTGGTTCCGGCGCGCAGTGGACCTGTTCAATCAGTTTGACGCATTGGTCCTGCCATCCACACAGGTCTGGCCCTTCGGGGTCGAGACGCCGTACCCGACCAGTATCGCGGGCCGGGCCATGGATACTTATCACCGATGGATGCACGTCACAGTACCGGTCAGTCTGATCGGTTTGCCCTGTCTGGCAGCACCTGCGGGGTTCGGTTCAAACGGTCTGCCGATGGGGTTCCAGCTGTTTGGGCCACGGGGCGCGGATCAGAAACTACTGTCGGTTGGGGCGGCCTATCACGCCGAAACCAATTGGCCAAACAAGAGACCGGCGATGTCATAACGTCGGACAGGGAGGAGGAGACTACATGGATAAGCCTTTTGGTGTGCCGGAATTGCGACCGGTCGATACCGCCATGCTGCGTACTGCATTGCAACGCGCGTGGGCTGATTTCCGCCGCGCACCGCTTTTCGGGCTGATCTTTGCGGGCTTTTACGTGCTGGCCGGCTGGGCCATGGCGTGGGTGACTGTGCAGACCGGAACAACCTTCTGGCTGGTGCTGGCGGCCATTGGGTTTCCTTTGATCGGACCCTTCGCAGCGGTCGGGCTTTACGAGGTCTCGTACCGGATTGAGCAGGGTAAGCCCTTGGATATTGGTGCGATCTTTGGGGTGGTGCTGCAGCAAAGCCGCAGGCAGTTACCCTCAATCTGCGCAATCATCGTTGTGATGTTCCTGTTCTGGTTCTTTTTGGGGCACATGATCTTTGCCCTGTTCCTGGGGCTGGCCACGATGACAAATATTTCGACGTCGACCGAAGTGTTCCTGACGCTGAACGGTCTGACCATGCTGGCCGTAGGCACGGCGGTTGGGGCGGTTTTTGCAACCGTCCTTTACATGATCACTGTTCTCTCGATCCCATTGCTGTTGGATCGCGAATTGGACTTTGTCACCGCCATGATCACAAGCTTTTCCTATGTAAAGGAAAACCTGTTCGTGATGCTTGGGTGGGGGGCGCTTATCGCGATTTTGACATTCGTGGCGATGGTGCCCTGGTTTCTGGGACTGTTCGTGGTTTTGCCATTGCTTGGCCACGCAAGTTGGCATCTTTATCGGCAGATCACGCAGGGCGATAATCCGCAGGCATCCGCATCTGCGACAGGTTAGACCTGCTGTGCAAGATTGTTCGTGGACAGGCGCGCAGCGGCAAATATGGCAGCGGAATCGTGCCCGAGATACTTGAGAACAACAGGTTCCGGAGAGGACGCCTCGGCTGTATTGATGACCGACCCACGCCATTGAACCGCTGTACCTGTCGGGTCCGGTGAGATCAGATAGACCCGGCTGTTGTGACCGGCCCGCTGGGAGGTCAGCATATAAACGGTGTCGCCGCTACCGGCTGCAATCCCTTGTATCTCACGGGCCTGCGGCGTTGCTTCGGGCATCGCCGCGCGGGACAAATATCCACGTATCAAGGTGCATTGGGGCAATGGTCGGGCGTGCAATAACGTCATGCGATGCTCGTCCGAAGTGCTTTCGATCACCGCATAAAACCCTGGTGAAAAGGCGGATTTTTCAATGGCGTCAGACCCGGACCCCAAAAACTTGGTCAGCGTCGAGGTGGCGGGGTGGTCTTCTATTTTTTCGATTTCATCCAGTGGTTTCAGAAGGATGCGGGCGTCCACATCGAAAAAGCGACAAATCCGATCCAGAACATCCGGCCGCGGAACGCTTTCGCCGGAAAGATACCGATTGAACTGAGTCCGGTTCACGCCAAGCTGACGACACAGGGCCGAGACCGAGCGATGCTGCCGCGCCAATTGACGAAGGTTCGCGCTGAACATATCGCGAAGTTCTTCAGGACTGCGGATGTCTTCGGTCATGGGCGCCCATGTTTAGTTGTTTTTCCAGATGAAACCATCCGAGCACCAAGGCCGAAGCTGGATGCGCATAGATAAATCGTACAGAATGACCCCAAGCAACGTATCCCCACGTCGCGTTGCGGCACAAAGGTTAATACCCAAAAGCGCAAACGCAATAGGGTTTATCCCATTTTGCGTGATCTTTATCTGGAAAAACTGACCCTATGGTAAAATTAGCGCATAGAGATCGTATGAGTTGAATGCGTGGTGCTATCAACTTCAAGGATGTTCCCGCCTTGGATTAAGGAAAAGCTCCAAGGCGGGAAACGTATTTAATCGCCGCGCAGAAGGGCCGCTACACCGGTCCGTGCCACCTCGACCAGACCCAGCGGGCGCATGAGGTCGGCAAAGGCATCGATCTTGTCGGGCGCGCCGGTGATCTCGAAGATGAACGAGTTCAATGTGCTGTCGACGACGTTGGCGCGGAAGATGTCTGCCAGCCGCAACGCCTCGACCCGTTTGTCGCCTTCTCCCACAACCTTGATGATAGCCAGCTCCCGCTCGACCGAGGGGCCTTCGACCGTCAGGTCATGCACGTCATGCACGGTCACGATCCGGCCCAGCTGCGCTTTGATCTGTTCGATCACCTGCGGTGTCCCGGTGGTGACGATGGTAATGCGGCTCAGGTGTCCGGTGTGGTCGACCTCGGCCACGGTCAGGCTTTCGATGTTGTAGCCGCGGCCAGAGAACAAGCCGATCACACGAGCCAGAACGCCCGGTTCGTTCTCGACCAGAACGGCAATAGTGTGCCGTTCCTGAACGTCCGAAAAGGTAGGCCTTAGATTATAGGCCGAATGGCGGGTTGAGCCCTTTACGATATTTAGCGGTGTCATGGGAAAACCTCATCATGAGCAGAGAGTTCGGATGGTCTTCGCAACTCTGAAATCAAAGCACGAAGGCAGACTAGGCAAGCGAGTATCAGAATGGGGAAGAACAACAGGCGAAGAGAAAAAACCGTGCTGTCTCGAAAGGCATCAAACAGGAACGCAGGCGTGACGCCGATCCACATAGCTGCCGCCAGAAGGATACCCCACGGTCGCTGTGTCAGGACGCCGGCCCTCAGCAAAAACAGGGCCGCCATTGCAAGCAAAGCCGCTTCGTAGTGCCAAAGATATGGTGTCGACAACAAGATACCCAGAATGAGCACGGCAACCTGCAGATCAAAGCCAACTTTAATGCTGCGCCATGCCAAGAAGACGGCGATTGCAGCCAGAGCAGTTATCACCCACTGCAGGATCAATGCGAATAACTCGCCGAAACCAAGGCTTGCCAATAAAGAGTATGGGCTCACCATATAAGGGTTCGAACCGATACCGTCCCTGATTTTGTCGGCATGTACGGACATCATTTCCCGCAATTCCAACCAATATTCGGCGCCGAAAACCAGTGTTGCAAAGACGGATATCGCAATGGTCGTGATGACGGCTGAAGCGATTGTTCTCCAGGCTCCGCAAGCAATCAAAGCAACGGGGATCAGCAATCCCAACTGCGGTTTAAGCGTTAGCAAGCCAATGAAAATGCCAGCAAGAACATAGCGATGATCGCGAAGCGCAGCCAGCGCCGCCAAGAGCCCGGCTGTCCAAAGCGCAGCTGTTTGCCCCAAATACAGACTTGGAAGAAGAGCTGGCGGCAGGGCAAAGGCAAACCATACCGGTAGGATGCCGCCGGAAAAGGGGCGGACGGCCAGAACCAGCGCCAGAATCGAGATGGCAGAAAAAACCGCCCAGGCTTGGGGAAAGGTCAAAGCGCCCAGCGGTTGCATGGCCAGCAGAAAAGCAGGTGGGTACAACCAGGGACCCCACTCGCCTTCCTTGTACGCCTGGTGGACATCGATCAATCGTTCGACATCAAATGCGGCGAGGGGCTCGCCCAGGTAAGCAAGCCGCCCAGCGGACCAGAAAACTTTGAAATCAAAGTTCAACGCCTGCTTCCCCTCAAGCGACAGCTGGTACCAAGCGGACCCTAGAAAGAACACAAACAAAGCCAGCACAAATGCGGGTGCCAGCGTGCCGACTTGCCAACCACGTTGGCCGTTAAAAACAGCCAAGTTCTCCTCTGCGCTCGAGGCGCTTGAGGGTATAGACGTGTTTCGGTCACGCATGTTTGTTTC
This sequence comes from Ruegeria sp. CDSA021, assembly GCF_059612325.1. NCBI lineage: Bacteria > Pseudomonadati > Pseudomonadota > Alphaproteobacteria > Rhodobacterales > Roseobacteraceae > Ruegeria > Ruegeria sp. CDSA021. The sequence continues at coordinate 91,258 of NZ_JBXWQJ010000006.1, read as the reverse complement.
CTTTCGGACTGCGCGCGGCAACGTCAGCGATGCCAAAAACCGATCTATAGATCGCTTCGACAAACGCCGCCACGAGAACGGTCAAACCAGCACGGCGCCGCCAGCCTGAATCACGCCCTGCGTTTCCGCTTCACCCAGCAGCATCTCGTTATGCGCCTTGCCTGACGGGATCATGGGGAAGCAGTTCTCGTGCTTTTCAACCAGACAATCGAAGATCACCGGACCGTCATAGTTGATCATCTCCATGATCGCATCGTCCAGATCGGCGGGATCGTTGCACAGGATGCCCTTGGCACCAAAGGCCTCAGCCAGCTTGACGAAATCGGGCAGGGCTTCGGACCAGGAATGCGAGTACCGCTCGCCATGCAGCAATTCCTGCCACTGACGCACCATGCCCAGGCGTTCGTTGTTCAGGATGAACTGTTTGACAGGCAGGCGGTACTGAATGGCGGTGCCCATTTCCTGCATGTTCATCAGCCACGACGCCTCACCGGCCACGTTGATGACCAGCGCGTCCGGATGTGCCATCTGCACACCGATAGAGGCCGGGAAGCCATAGCCCATAGTACCCAGACCGCCCGAAGTCATCCAGCGGTTGGGGTCTTCGAAGCCAAGATATTGCGCGGCCCACATCTGGTGCTGACCGACCTCGGTGGTGATGTAACGGTCGTGCTTTTTCGTCAGTTCTTCAAGACGTTGCAGGGCGTATTGCGGTTTGATGGACTTTTCACTGTTGGTGAAGGCCAGACAGTTGATCTTGCGCCATTCCCCAATCTGCGCCTGCCATTGCTTGATGGCCGCCGCATCGGTTTTTCGCCCGCGCGCTTTCCAGACCTTCAGGATGTCTTCCAGCACGTGGGCTACGTCACCGACAATCGGGATGTCCACGCGGATCACCTTGTTGATGGACGAGGGATCAATGTCGATATGCGCTTTCTTCGAATTCGGCGAGAATGCATCGATGCGACCGGTGATCCGGTCATCAAACCGTGCGCCGATATTGATCATCAAGTCGCAGTCATGCATCGCCAGGTTGGCCTCATACAGACCATGCATCCCCAGCATCCCCAGCCAGTTCTCACCTGATGCCGGATAGGCGCCCAGGCCCATCAGGGTTGAGGTGATCGGAAAGCCGGTACCATCCACCAGTTCACGCAGTAACTGGCTGGCCGCAGGGCCCGAATTGATGACGCCGCCGCCGGTGTAGAATACCGGCTTCTTGGCGGTTTCCATCGCGGCGACCAGTTCGGTGATCTCTTCCAGATCGCCTTTGACCACGGGCTGATAATGCGACGTCGACGGCTTTGGCGAGGTATACTCGCCATTGGCGAACTGTACGTCCTTGGGGATATCGATCAGCACCGGGCCGGGGCGGCCCGAGGTGGCGACGTGGAAGGCTTCGTGCATGGTTTCGGCCAGCGAATCCGTGTCTTTCACCAGCCAGTTATGCTTGGTGCAGGGGCGGGTGATCCCAACTGTGTCAGCCTCTTGAAACGCGTCCGAGCCGATCATGAAGGTCGGAACCTGACCCGTCAGAACAACCAGCGGGATCGAGTCCAGCAGCGCATCGGTCAGGCCGGTGACGGCGTTGGTCGCTCCGGGGCCTGATGTAACAAGTGCTACGCCGGGTTTGCCGGTCGAACGGGCATATCCTTCGGCAGCATGGATCGCGCCCTGTTCGTGACGCACCAGAATGTGGCGAATGTCATTCTGCAGAAAGATCTCATCATAGATCGGTAGGACGGCGCCACCGGGGTATCCGAATACCGTGTCCACGCCCTGATCCTTGAGGGCCTGAACCACCATCTTTGCGCCGGTCATCTCACGTGTCATCTGCTTTGCTCCGTTCGCGACATGTGTCTTGCGTTCTGCCAAAAAAAAGCCCCCGAGATTTTCGGAGGCGCATGGGTTCGATTATGGTTTTCCGTTACCGGCCCATGCGCGTTTTTCCTACGATTACGACTAGCGTTTTCATCGCCAGAGGCTCCTTCTTTGCGTGCAGGGACATTATGATCGAGGGGAAGGGGCGTCAACAGGCAAAATCGCAAATTTCCTGTCTTGGCGGCGGTATTTTGCGACATTTTATTGCGCAGATTGCCGCATGTTGGGAACTTCTGGGAAAACGCGGTTCGATTTTCTGGTTTTGAGGTTGCGTTTGGGGGTCTGAAAGCGTCAAGGCGATGTCTGAAACTGGCATGATACGCGCAGGTGACTGCGTCACGCTGACCCTGGGGGAACACACGAGGGAGGCGGAAAATGCTGCAAGATTTGTTAGATCTTGGACGTTACCCGATCGATTGCCCAGACTCGCCAGCTTATGACCGATTGATCGGGGAACTGAGGCAGGAGTTGGAACAAGATGGATGCGCGGTTCTGCCGGGGTTCGTGCATGAAAAAGGCATTGATCTTTTGGTTGAAGAGGCGAACGCAGTCGCGTCCAAGGCACACCGCTCGTTCAGCCGCACAAACGCGTATTTTACCAAGGACGACACGAGGTTTGGCATCGGTCATCCGATCCGCCGGTTCTATGAGCGCTCGAACGCTTTTGTGCCAGCGGACAGTTTCCCCAAGTCCGGCCCCTTGCGGCGAATTTACGAGTTCGAAGATTTTCTGCCTTTTATTCGGGATGCTCTGGATGAGCCTGCGGGCCGTTTTTACCGTTACGATGATCCGCTGGCAGATGTGATCGTCAACGTGGTGGAAGAAGGGCAGGGCTTTCCCTGGCATTTCGACACCAACAACTACACGGTAACACTGGCTATTCAGAATGGTGAGGAAGGTGGCGCGTTCGAATATGTTCCCAATCTTCGCACCGCAGAGGATGAGAATTTTGCTCAAGTCGCCTCTGTCTTGGACGGGAACATGACACGCGTTCACCAGTTGAAGCTTCAACCCGGAGATTTGCAGATCTTCAAGGGGCGGTATTCACTCCATCGGGTCGCGCCGGTAACGGGGCCGCGCCGACGCTATGTCGGGATATTCTCGTTTGTCGAGGCCGAGGGCATGTGTGGCGGAGTCGAGCGAACGCAGCAACTGTATGGGCGGGTGCTGCCGCACCATCATGAACGTGCAGGTCTGCGCAATGACCAATTGCTGGACTAAGAGACTATCGCGGGTAATCTGAAGCTGTTTCCAGTTCGGAGCTTCAGATGCCTGAGATCTTGCAACTCACCCCTTTCGTGCTGTGTTCATCCTTGCAGAACCAGATCGATTTCTACTGTAACCGCTTGGGATTCACCTGTGGATTCAGGCAGGACAATTACGCGTTTTTGTCGCTTGGGCCGGTGGCCATACGCTTGTTGGAATGCCCGCCGCGAGAGGATGGAAGGGCGTTGGGCGATGACCAGTCGTTTTACATTGATGTAGACGAAATAGACGGCCTTTTTGAAAGCCTGCGGGCCGGGCTGGCCGATTTGCCCGAGGGGCGCGTAAGGCCCCCGTTTGACCAACCTTATTTGCAGCGTGAGTTTCACGTTCTGGATGAAGACGGAACACTTGTGTTCTTTGGTCAGGGTATCAGACCCCGGGCGTGAACACTCCCGCCCATTGTCGCCATGCCTGTGGCGCGTCTCATTTGGTTGGGCCAGGCAGCGCCGCGCGCTGCGTGTGCGCGCAGATCAGAAGCCGACGCCGGTGCCTTGCAGAACGCCGTGTTCGAGCGCATAGCGCGTCAGACCGGCTGTCGAGGAAATGCCCAGTTTGCGCTTGATATTCTTGCGGTGGGTTTCGACCGTACGCACCGAAATCTCAAGCGCCTGAGCGACCTCTTTGTTGGACTTGCCCTGTGCAAGTTCAAGCAGGATCGTCTGTTCGCGCCCGGTGAGTGCTTCGCGCGCGCTATCCCCTTTGGGTTTAAGCGATCCGCTGGCACCAGTGCACAGATATTGCTCACCCCGCATGACGGCGTCGATGGCCTGTTTAATCTCGTCCGTAGGCACATCCTTGAGAACATAGCCTTTTGCGCCGTGGCTGAGAGCAGTAGAAATATATTCGGGACTGTCATGCATCGACAGGATCAGAATGCATGTTGCGGGAAGGCGTTCCAGAATAATCTCCGTGGCGCTGAGACCCCCAAGGCCGGGCATGTTCAGATCCATCAGGATCACGTCGGGGGCCAGATTGACGGCCTGGTCCACCGCAGCCTGACCACTGCCGAGGGTTCCGACCACGTTAATGTCGTCATAACTTTCAAGGATCGACTGAATGCCCTCGGCCACCATCGGGTGGTCGTCAACGATAAGAACTCGGGTTCTGTCGGCGCTCATGTGCCGGCCTTTCGGTTCGGAGTTGCATCTTCCTGCGGCGGCAGAAGGTGGCTCAGCGGCAGGCTGGCCTCGATAACCGTACCGCCACGCGGTCCGCGTGATGACAGAATCCGTAGGGACCCGTCAAGCTGTTCGATACGTTCCTGCATATTGCGCAGACCGATGCCCGTGGTGGTGGTGCCGGACTCGGTGCGCAACCCACGGCCATTGTCGGTGATCCGCATGGTCGCACCTTTCTTATGCCCGCGCAGGTCTATGATAACATGCGTGGCCCCTGAATGGCGTTCGATATTGGTTAGGGCTTCTTGTGCAATTCGGTAAAGGGCGATCTTGCTGTCTTGATCCAACCTGTTGCGGAACACCACGGTCGAGAATTCTGTCTCGATCCCGGTGCGGTCGCGGAAATCGTCGGTCAGAGCCTTCAGGGCGGGACCAAGACCCAGATCGTCCAGAACGCCGGGGCGCAAGTCGCGGCTGATGCGGCGAACCTCGGTAATGGCGGTGCCAAGGTGATCGATGCCTTTGTCCAGCGGATCGCGCGCGCCTGCACCATCGCCGCGCGACACGCGGCGGCGCGCATTGTCCAACGCATAGCGTACCCCGACCAGGATCTGGCTGATCCCGTCATGCAATTCGCGTGCAACCCGGCCGCGCTCTTCTTCCTGCGCATCAAACACCCGCTGGGTCAGTTCCTTCAGCTTGGCATCGGCCAGCCTGCGTTCGCGAATATTCAGCAACATGCCCGAGGCAAAAACAATGAGTACAGCGGCGACAACGATAGCGCCGATATACATGAAGGTTCGTCGCACACGGGCTTCGACCTCAGCCCGCGCGTTAGCAACCGTTGCGACAATATCGTCGATGAAGACACCGGTGCCCACGACCCAGCGCCAGTCTTGCAGCCCGACGACATAGGCAATCATCTGCGCCTCTTCCCCTGTCGAAGGTTTTTGCCACATGAAACTGTGCCAACCCGCCCCCTGACGGGCGAGGCGGATAAATTCGTCAACGATGGGCGTGCCTTCGCTGTCGGTCAGACCCTCCCAATTCTGGTTGATGAACTGCGTCTGGCGTGGGCTGACCAAGTTGGTGCCGTCATAGTCGTAGACAAAGAAGAACCCGTCCTGACCATAGATCATTGCCGAAAGAATCTGGGTGACGAGGTTTTTGGCCACTTCATCATTTGGCTCAGCCCGGCCGTAGATATACGCAAACCCGTTGCGCGCCTGCGTGACGTAGTTTCGCAATTCTTCCTTCTTGGCCTCGATCAAGCTGCGTTCCAGAGCCTCGATTTCACTTTCGGCGGTTTCACGCGCCTCGTAAGCCACCACTACAGCGATTGCAGCCACGGTGAAGACAAGCGGGATTGCGGCCACCAGTGACAGTTTCTGTGCATAGGTCAGCGAGACCAGATGACGGAGTCTTTGCATAATCGAATCGATACGCAAGCAGCGGCGAAAATGCAAAAGGAATGGCCCGGATCAGGAAAATACGCTGATTGCAGTGGCGTTCGACAGTATGTTGCCCAATTTTCTGCGGCTATCCGTAAAAGAATGCGCTTCTCTACGTAGTAGTAGGTATTTCCTTTCACATCTCTGTCATTACGCTGGCGCGCACTGAATGCGACAGGTCCGGCTGTGCCGGATTGTGACTATGAAGGGGAGGAATACTCATATGGATCGTCGTTCATTTCTGAAAAAATCCGCGTTGGGCGGCTCGGCAGCGGCAGCAACCGCTCTGGCGGCACCGGCTTATGCGCAGGGCCAGCGTACCCTGACAATGGTGACCTCGTGGGGTCGTGGTCTGGCGGGCGTGTTTGACAGCGCGCAGCGTTGTGCCGACAGCATTAATGCCATGTCGGATGGCAGCCTGAATGTTGAGATCAAGGCGGCGGGCGAGCTGGTAGGTGCGTTCGAAGTGTTTGACGCGGTTTCGTCGGGTCAAGCCGACATGTACCACGCGGCAGACTACTACTTTGTGGGCCAGCACCCGGGTTATGCCTTCTTTACGGCGGTACCCTTTGGCATGACCGCTCAGGAAATGGTGAACTGGTACTACCAGGATGGCGGCATGGAGCTGCATGACGAGCTGGGCGAAATCTTTGGCCTGAAGTCCTTCCTGGCCGGTAACACCGGCGCGCAGGCGGGCGGCTGGTACTCGAAAGAGATCAACAGCCCCGAAGACTTCAACGGTCTGAAGTTCCGTATGCCGGGTCTGGGCGGTAAAGCTCTGGGTAAACTGGGCGCATCGGTTCAGAACATTCCGGGCTCAGAGGTGTATCAGGCACTGTCGTCGGGCGCGATTGACGGAACTGAGTGGATCGGTCCCTGGGCGGACGAAAAGGCCGGTTTCCAGGAAATCACCAAGGTTTACTACACCGCTGGTTTCCACGAGCCGAACGCGGGCTTGTCGCTGGCCACCAACCGCGAAGTCTTCGAAAGCCTGACACCGGCGCAGCAGAAGATCATCGAGATCGCCGCTGCCGAAGCGCACCAGTGGAATCTGGCGCAGTTCCTGGCCAACAACGGTGCCGCTCTGCAGCGTCTGCAGTCAGGCGGCGTCAAAGTCATGGAATTCCCGGACAGCGTTTGGGATGCCTTTGGAACGGCCAGCCAGGAAGTGCTGGACGAAAACATGGGCGACGAGCTGTTCAAAAAGATCCACGACAGCGCAATGGCGTCGTCGGCGTCGTCGTCGGGTTGGCAGGGACTGTCGTCGGGTGTCTATACCGCGCAGCGTAACCGCGTTCGCGGCTAAGACTTTCTGATCCAAGGAAAACCGGTTCCCCCGCGCGGCGGGGGAACCTTTCCCGTTGCACTAAGGGGTATGGGCAAGCAAAACTAATCCCACGTGCAACTGAGACGACCTGGGGACAATATGCAGGACGAAAACGGTATCTCGTTCTTCGGCGCCCTGTGGAATGGACTGGTTTGGTTCATTCAGAACATTGCCGAAGCCTTCTATAATTTCGGATACGCCATCACGCATCCGCAACTCTGGCTGGACTGGTCCGACAAGGCGTCGATCATGCGCTTTGTCTATTACGGTGGTTCGGTCGAGTTCTTCTTTGTGGTGTTCACCTTCTTTCTGGTTCTGACAGCCATCGGGCTGTATTACCGGAATTTCATGTGGGCCATCGTGCGGGGTCTGGAAGGGTTCGCGAACACCACCGGGCGCTTCTTTGCCTGGGCGGGGTTGCTGATGGTGATCCAGCAGATCGTGATCGTATTCATGCAGCGAGTGTTTACGCGCCCTGACATGTCCTTCGGTCTGGGTATTCCGTTCCAGATGGATATCAGCTGGTTTGCGGAAGAACTGAAACTTTACAACGCGATGGTCGTCTGCCTGTGCTGTACCTACACGTTTGTGCAGGGCGGCCATGTGCGCGTTGACCTCATCTACGCCGGCATCAGCCACCGCGCCAAGCGCGTGGTGGATATGTGCGGCGCGGTGCTGTTCATGATGCCCATGGCCGTGCTGACCTGGATGTATGGCTGGTACTTCATGTGGCGGCACCTGATCGTGCCAAAACCGTCGGCCAGTGACTCGCTGGATCGTTTGGTGGCCAAGTCCCGCGCGTTGCGCTGGAACGTGGAAACCATCGGGTTCAGCCCCAATGGCTTTAACGCCTACTTCCTGTTCAAGATCCTTCTGGTGGCCTTTGCGGCCATGGTGTTCCTGCACGCCATTGCCTTCCTGTACCGGTCGTATCTGGAATATGTGGAAGGGCCGGAAAGCACTGGAAAATACCTCGACAAGGACAGCCTTGGTGAGGGTGAAGAAGCCTACGAAGGCGCGCATTAGGGACGGAGAACCAGACAATGCTATTCGGACTTGATGGCGTCGAGATAGGCCTCATTATCGTGTTTTTCTGCCTTTTCGGAGGCATTCTTTCCGGATTCCCGGTGGCCTTTGCCATCGGCGGGGCCGGGGTCATTTCCTTCGGGATCATCGCAGCGCTCGACAGTGCCGGGCTGTTGATCCATCAGGCAATCGACACCGGGTCGCAAGCCTATAGGGATCTGGTGAATTCCGGGGTCAAAGCGGATGCCGTATCCGTGTTCCGATACCCGGACTTGCCAAGGATTGCCGAGCCGGTGTTTGTCTCGGGCTGGGAAACAGCACTGGACCGCAACGTTTCGTTCATCGTGAACCGCATGAACGAGCGCGTACTGGCGGGGCAGTCTATCGAGACCCTGTTGGCCGTGTTGATGTTCGTGCTGATGGGTATCACGTTGGAACGCTCGAAGATTGCCAACGATCTGCTGACAACAATGGCGCGCGTGTTTGGCCCGCTGCCGGGTGGTCTGGCTGTGTCGATCGTGGTTGTGGGGGCGTTTCTTGCGGCTTCAACCGGTATCGTTGGTGCGACCGTTGTGACCATGGGCCTGTTGGCTCTGCCAACCATGTTGCGGAACAATTATTCGCCAGAACTCGCAACTGGCGTGATCGCGGCTTCGGGCACGCTGGGACAGATCATTCCACCGTCGATCGTGATCGTTCTGCTGGGTACACTGGCGGGCGATCTTTACTCGACAGCGCAGGAGACGCGGGCTGTTGAGGCAGGGTGTACCGACGCGCTGACCTATCTGGGGGAGCCTGCGGTTGTGTCGGTCGGGACGTTGTTCCAGGCGGCGCTTTTGCCGGGGATCCTATTGGCGCTGCTCTATGCTCTTTATGCGTTTGGATATGCGCTCCTGAATCCGGACAAGGCGCCTGCCGTTGCAATGTCGGGTGGGTCTGGTGAGCCAATCACCCGGTCTGAGGGTCTGACCTGGCTGCTGGGCGCACCGGTTGCGTTGATTGTCGGAGCCGTTCTGCTGGGAAATGTCGGTGTTATCGGCAGCCAGAACATCTCGGTCTCGGCCTTCTCGGATATCGGGCAGGGGGCGTCCTTGCGCACCAACGTGTCGGAAGAATGCAAGGTAGCAATGATCGATCTGCACGGTCAGTCCGCATGGGATCAGGCCGTGGCCGAGCAGGAAGCCATTGACGCGGCAGGTGGAGCAGCTGAATCGCAGCGCTTGACCGAGGAAGAACTGGCAGCAGCCCAGCAGGAAAGGATCGCAGAAGCAGCACCGATTGGAACAGGTGTGGCCGTTGTCGTCCTACTGTTGGGTCTGACCCTGGTTCTGGGCCGTGGGATCGCACCGTCGCGCGCGCCGCAGCCGTTGATCCTGGGTGCGATTGGTTTGCTGCTGATGTTGCTGGTCGATATCCTGATGATCTCGCCCACCACATCTTCTGGTGCGACATTCGTGTTGCTCGCCTTGCCGTTCGCGCTGGCCATTTATGGCTGTAAGGAAGCTGCGGCACGCTGTGCGACCAATGATCTGATCCGAGTGGTTTTTCCGCCGCTGGTTCTGATCATCGCGGTGCTGGGGTCGATCCTGGGCGGCGTGACCAACCCGACACCGGCTGCTGCGTTGGGTGCGGGTGGTGCGATCATGCTGGCGGCGTATCGCAAGCTGCAGGATCAGGGCCGGTCTGGCAAAGTGATCATTTGGTCGACCTTTGCCGTGATGATTGCATTGCTGATGGGGGTCAACTTCGATCTGCGCATCAGTCAGGGCAATGTGCCGTTTGAAACCTGGATCGCCTTCATCATCGCATATGCGTCATACCTGTATGCCCTGTTCGGGCTGCTGTTCGGGTGTTGGGTGCTCTATTCCAGCGGAGTTCTGACTCCGGTGGTGCGAGAGACGGCCAAGGTGACCTCGATGGTGTTCACCATCCTGATCGGGTCGCAGTTGCTGAACCTGGTGGTGATTTCCTTCGGAGGGGAGCACTATATCCAGCAGTTCCTGAAAAGCTTTGACAATGAGTTCACGGTCTTCCTGATCGTGATGCTGGTGCTGTTCATTCTGGGCTTTGTGCTGGATTTCCTCGAGATCATATACATCGTGATTCCCATTGTGGGCCCGGTGATCTATGGCGGTTCTTTTGATCCCAAATGGGTGACGATCATGGTGGCGGTGAATCTGCAGACGTCGTTCCTGACACCGCCCTTCGGGTTTGCGCTGTTCTATCTGAGGGGGGTGGCGCCAAAAGAGGTCACGACCGGGCATATCTATCGAGGAATCATACCGTTTGTGTTGATCCAGGTGGTCGGTATTGCGATCTTGTGGTTCTTCCCCTCGATCGTCACCATAGTGCCGGATCTGATCCCGAATTGATCCCGGTTAACAAAATGCAAAGGGGGCCCGGTGGCCCCCTTTTCTTTTTTTGTGTTGGGAAAGGGGCCAGCCCCTTCTTGGCCCGTGGCCAATTCATCCCCGGGATATTTCTGGCCAGATGAAGCGGCGGATCAGGTGAATTGGATCAGGTCCCACCGATTGCCGAAGGGGTCGCGCCAGACTGCGACGTTGCCATAGGGCTCAGAGCGGGGGTCTTCTTCGAATGTGACACCCTGCGCCAGCATGTCGACATGGTCGCGGTGGAAATCATCGGTTTGTAGGAAGAATCCGACGCGGCCACCGGTCTGGTTGCCAATGGCGGCCTCTTGCTCGGGGCCGACGGCCTTGGCAAGAAGAATGGCGCTGCCCTTCGATCCGGGTGGGGCGACCAGCACCTAGCGTTTGCCGGCGCCCAGGTCGATGTCTTGCAGGAGCTGGAACTTGAGTGTTTCGGTGTAAAATGTGATCGCGGCGTCGTAATCGGGCACTACAAGGGCAACCGCGTGCAGGTTCTGCTTCATGGCATTGTCAGCCTTTGGTCGGATGTCGGTCGGGCAGCTGGATATTGGCCACTTGTTCTGCAATGGGCGCTGCGGACAACGGGTGATGCGCAGCGTCGGAAAAAGCATTGGGATTGTTGATCTTCTGCCATTGACCTTGAATATAGGCTTCAAGCCCAGAGAACTTAGCTTTGTAGCCCATTTTGGGGCTGCCAGGGACCCAGTAGCCCAGATAGATATAGGGCAGACCGGCCTCGCGTGCGATGTCAATATGATCCAGGATCATATAGGTGCCCAGCGAGTTCTGGGGCTGGTTCGGGTCATAGAAGGAATAAACCATGCTCAGTCCGTCATCGAGCACATCGGTTAGGCTGACAGCGATCAGGTCGCCTGTTTCCGGGTCTGCATATTCCACCACGCGGCTGCGGATCGGGGTTTCTTCGACCATGGCGGCAAATTCGAACACGTCCATGTCCGCCATACCCCCGTCGGCGTGCCGGGTATCGAGATAACGGCGGAACAGCTCGTATTGATCGTCCGTGGCCCAGGGCGATGTTGCGCGGCGTAGCAGATACCCGTTGCGCCTGGCCGCGCGCTTCTGGCTTTTGGTGGCGCGGAAGGCCGAGACATCAATTCGGGCGGACAGACAGGCGGCGCAGTCCGTGCAGGAGGGTCGGTAGAGCACATTCTGAGATCGACGAAACCCCTGTTGAGACAGTGAATTGTTCAGCTGTTCCGCGCCTTCGCCTTGAAGGGCTGTGAACAGTTTACGCTCCATCCTGCCGTCGAGATAAGGGCAGGGTTGCGGGGCGGTTACATAAAACTGTGGCGCTATTGGCAGCGTGTGTCGCATGAAGTTCCCATTTAGCCTCGGGACGGATGATAACAATCGTTCCCGAGACCGCCAAGTGATTCACGCAGCTGGTTTTCACGCCCTTTGGTTGATCATGACCGTGCCCAGGAAACTGTCGGTCAGCCCCTGACCGCGGGCGCTGGTCAACATCATGATGACCGAAATGATCTGGATTACAGCAACGGCCATGCTGACGAAGTAGCCGGCAGTGTGCGCGATGGCCTTGCCCATATCCATACGCTCGCCAAATGCATCACGAAGCTCGATCCCCATGAACCGCATTCCAAGCGTGGCGGAGCCGTTGGCGATGGTCACGACGCGGTAGACGAAGCTGACAACCGCGTAGATCAGAGCCAGAAAGAACAGGCCCAAACCTGCGGTGAGAAGGATTGCGACCGTACAGAGCAGCGAGATGAACGCGACATCGAACAGCCACGCGACAAATCGCTTGGTCGCGACCGAGCTGTAGAATTCGGGTTGGGTCTCCGGGTCAGGCAGGTGGTTCATTCTTCATGTCCGAAATAGGGGTTGAGGCACCCTGACCCGAAATACCGGGTCAGGGCAAGGCTCATCAAGCAGGCGCGCCGTTGCCGTCGTCTTCGTGGTTTTCGCGTGCGCGATCGTCCATGAACTGGTCGAACTCGGCCTTATCCTTGGCTTCGCGCAGGCGGCGCAGGAAAGCCTCGAAATCCTGTTGTTCGCGTTCCAGACGGGCCAGGGTATCGGTCTTGTAGGCGTCAAACGCGCTGTTTCCCGAAGGCTTCATTGCGCTCATGTGGCTGTGCCAGGATTTGCGGCGGCTGCAGGATTTGCTGAACATGCGTTTGCTCCAGATCATGTAGGCCAGAAGGGCAAGGCCAACGGGCCAGAAGAATATGAAACCAAGGACCATGGCGGCGATCCAGGCCCCTTTGCCTTTGTCGTCCAGCCAGGCTTCAATTCGATAAAGCCATCCCGGATTTGCGGGGACGGCGGGGTCGGAAAGTGCAGTCATGAAAGCTCTCCTGGGTTGATGTAAACTGTTTTCACATTGTCTAGATGGGGGCGCTTTCGGGTGTTGCAAGGGGTAATGTGAAAAAGATTTACATCCCGCCATTCGGTTGACGCAGAGCATCTCGGATCGCAGGGCGCGGATGTATGTAGCGCGCCGCGGTTTCTTGCAAATTTTGACACGGAAGTTTGCAGCAACTCTAAACTCGGGCTGAAGTGAGCCCTTTGCAGTCATTGACCGCTCACCAACTCCTTGCACGTGCAGCATTTCGTAATCAGCGCTAAGCAACTGTACAAATGACCGCCGCCGGAAGACAGCGAAGCAGGCAAAGCAGGCGATGAACCGCCCTATTTTCAGCTAGCGCGAGTGGCGATTGTCTTTAGCTCCTGCCATGCTCGCTTTTTTTTCGTCGAATTCAGAGCTTTTCCGAAGTGGGTGGAAGTTCAAGGCAATCCCAATCGGGTTTCCTTTGTGACCAAACTATAATGCTAGGCCAAGAACAGTGTGTTAGTTCATCTTACCCAATGACTAAGTGGCACGTCGAACTCTTTGAACTTCGAAAGCCTAGCATGAGCCAATGCAATGCCCACTGATGTCAGCACTGCGTCACGTGCACCACTGCTATCATATTTTTTAACCACACGCTGCGTCCCTTCAAAGTGAGGTAGCGCAACGCTATAAAACTCAGCTTCAGTCATCGGGAAATCTTTCACTAATTTGGCATACCTCGCCCCCGGGCGCTCGGGTAATCCGGCGTTCTTGTATGCATTGTCGATCATATCCGCATCACCTGTTACGAGTAATAGCAAGTCATCCGAAAATACTGATTGTTTAAGCCAATCTGATCTCCAAAGGGGAGATTCCGAAGGGAAAACTGTCTCTAGTTGTTCCACAGTAACACCCCTTGTAAGCGCGCCTGGGTACCTCTGAACAAGAATTTGAAATCCGCTTTGGAACGTTGCCAACCCTCCAACGGTAGTTTTCAAGCATCCATGAGACTCTAGATAACTAATGGCCAAGTCACCTTCAGCAGGGTTGGCCGCAAGTGGACCAAACAACCATTCCAGCCGCTTTGCAAGTTTCTCGACACCAGAAATATTGGCTAACTGCATGTTTTTAAATACAAATACTAAAGCCAAAAGATCGAAATCCTCGTTGGTCAAAGAACCAGCTTTGTAAATTGCGTCATTCAAAGTGAGGGATAGGCGGTCTCTTTTCGGGCATTGTGATTTTTGACTAACAAGATCAATGAGAACTTCTTCAAGCGATTCATCCCCGCTACGAGCAATTGCCTTTTGCGCATCCAGTAGCGCACCTTGGAAATCTGGATCCGCAAAGGCTTCGGGTTTTCCCTTACCAAGTTCGGAAAATTCTCTAATCAGACCGTCGCGGAAGCCTTCAAGCCTCTGTTCCATTACGTCTTTTGATTGTTCCGAATAAACTTGTACAAGCCTCTGAACTGAATCAATGATCTCAATCATTTGCGTTGGCGATATCCCTGCGTTGTAGCTCACATCACCAGCAGCCTGAACGGCGACAGAGTTGTCTGAAACGCTCTGACCCTGCTTACTTGTCATCATTAACCTTGGTATCTCGGCCCGATTGTATCGATACAGAGCCAGAAGAGGTTTTCTGAATTTGAGAAGTTCGACTCCGGTAACTCCGAAGGCCAAGTATCCCAAAGATTACAGCCACCAGTAGTCCAACTGCCCACAAAATTATCGCTTGTACTGTCATCTAAATCCTCCGACGGGTTTTGTAGGGCGAGATTAAGCACGACTAGCAATTTGTCGATACCCGCAATCGGGCTTTCCAGTAATTCAGCCTTAGTATTTTCTTTTTGCATCAAGAGCTACACGGTAAATGGGGTGCATTCTTACCCCAGAATATTGAGTAGACCGCGTGGGAAGATTGACTGGAAGCTAGCTCTCGAACGTTACGTATTGATCACCTGACATCCAGTTCTACAGTCAGGGCTTTGTGCAGACCCCATTTTGCACAAAACGGGAGTTGGGACGTTCGGTTTCTTGATCGCAGCGAAGGTCCGCTTGGTGGCCAGAATGGGGTAACATAGTCATCGGATCTGAGGTCGGTGGCGCTTTTAGCGAACGAGATGATCCGCGCCTTGCTGTCTGTTTCATTCCAGGAGGCTTTGACGGTGTAGACGCCTCCGGGCCTGACATTCATCGTAACACGATAAGTGATTCCCAATCGGCTCATTGACTGCGGTCAGGTGCAAGAATCATAACGAAGGACAGAGCGGGATTCTCCGCTCGACGAATTTAAAGGCAGACTGCAATTGCGCCGGTTGTTTGTCTGAACCACTGCACCGCGAGGTGATCGAAACGATCTGTTTTGGCCGCGCCCATTGGTGAGCTTATCCGCATATCACCTTGAATTCGTTTATCGGCTGCCACCAGCCATGGCCGCAGGCGCGGCAAAAGCATCGAAGAGTGGCGGTTTCGCACAGGCACGAATCCGAAATGACCGGTTGCCGGGCGCCATCTTCGGGCACCAGCTTTCGTGACAAATGCCCGTTATTGGTGTATGGTCGAGCGTTATTAAGATGTCGGCAACAGATCGAAATCTCGATCCATATGTGACGGCATTTGACGGGATTTTTTCGTGGAGAATGAATTTAGATACGCACCTGCAGCGGTGACGGTTGATGGGCTATTTGCAGTCCCGGTCAAAATTGAATCGGTCACAGCAACCTACGCGATTGATGCTGCTGCAAAGACCGCCTCCGCAACAGCAGAGATGGCGTTCACCTTGGGGTTGCATGATGGCTTTCCGGTCTTTGATCTCAGGCAGACGATTGCGTCCGCAACGCTCGACGGCGTAACAATTAGCCCTTCGGATATGGCGCATCACGACTTCGGCGGTGGCGTCAACGCCGAGATGCGCATTCTCGAACATTGGCTGATCGCAGGCACATCTCACGTGCTGAGCCTGGACTATGCGTTGCAGCAGCCGGCGTCACCCAACTCCCGGGGCCTTGTCTGGGAGACCGGATCGTCGCGCCTGTCATTCGATTTCTTCCTCAGTGATCTGAACCCGGCACGGTATCTGGAAAGCTGGCTGCCTTCGTCCATGCTGTGGGGGACGTTTCCCGTCACGCTGGACATCTCGATGTCGGGCGCGCCCGCGCATGTGCTGATGTCGAACGGTGCCGTTTCCGTGTTGGGGACAAATCACTGGTCGATCGAGTTTCCAGCCGATTTCGCACCCTGTTCGCATTTTTTGGTGATCGAGGCTGCGGACAGGATCACGACGCAAACGCAGAACACCATCCTGCCTGGGGGACAGGCGGTTTCGATCGAAGTGGCAAGACGCACCAGCGATAGCGTCGATCTGGCATCCGGCGCCGCAAGCATCGCCGCGGATCTTGCAACCAATACCTCGCAAATCGGCCCCTACCGTCACGGCGGGCGTTACGTCGCCCTTCTGACGGATCCCGGCTATCACAACATGGAATATGACGGGGCCACCACGACCAGCACCGGGGCGCTCTCGCACGAAGTTTTCCACAGCTGGTGGGCCCGCGGTCTGGTCCCGGCGCAGGGTCAGGACGGGTGGCTGGACGAGGCATGGACGAGTTACAACACTGGGGCGGGCGGGCCATCCGCGACTCCGCTGGATTTGGCGGACCCGCCGGTCACGCTGTGGCCGGGGAATCCCTGGGCGCGGACCACGCCGGGGGCGTCCTACGGGCATGGCGCCAGCGTCTTTTCGGGTATCGCCGCTGACATCGGGATCAATGCGCTGCAAAGTCATATGTCCGCGATCTATCAATCCGCGCAGCGACGCCACTACAACACCCCGGGGATCGAAGCTGAACTGATCCGCAGATCCGGGCATATGCCCATCGCGGACTACTTTGAGCGTTTTGTCTATGGCGGCGATACCGCCCAGCCCGGTGCAGCCAATCTGCATCTGCGCGATGCGTCTGATGATACCGGTACCGAGCCTTATTCGGGGACCTTCTGGCTGTCGCCTGACGTGTGGGTGCGACAGGCCGAAGATGGCGGCACCAGCCCGCAAAGCCCGGAATTCGGTCAGGACAACTGGCTTTATGCCCGGGTAAGAAATCGCGGTTCCGCAACCGCCCGGTCCTTCGTCGTGGGCTTCAAGCTGCAGGTCTGGGCGGGAACCGAGTTCGTCTATCCGGGCGACTGGTTTCCACTGACCGGTGTGGCCGTCGGGTTCGATCTGGCGCCGGGGGCGTCACAGATCGTGCACACCCGCTGGCCTGCGGGCGACATTCCGGCCGAAGGCACTCATGGCTGTCTGCTGGCCATGGCATGGTGTCTGGACGATCGGCCGGTTCTCGGACGGCATGTCTGGGAAGAGGACACGCTGGCGCAGCGCAACATGACGGTTGTCGATCTGGCCCCCAATGAATGGGAACACTATGCCCTGCGCATCGGCAGCCGCTACCGGAAATTTGCGGAATTTCACCGGCTGGAACTGCTGCGTTCACGCACCGCGCGCGCCGTCGAGGTGCAGCTCACCCATCGCGATCCCGCGCGGGTCGAGGCCCTGTTTCGCAGCGCCGAACGGCTGAAGACCGCCGATGCGCCGCACGCCGCAAAAGCGAAGAGTGCCATCCTGGATCCCGGACCAATTCTGTTGGTCGGCGGATCTGCAACCCTGCGCCCGGCACCGGGATCAAGCCTTGCCTTCGTGAAGAGATCGCAGCTTTGGCCTGTGGGCGGCGCGCAGGGCGCGCGCCTGGTGAAAACCCGCGAGGGCGGGCTGGCCATCGCGTTCGATCCCGGGCCAAGGGCTGGCCTACTCATCGGGCTGTTGCCGGGGCAGGAGCATCACTTCCAGCTCTGTCTGCGCGCGCCAAAGACCCCGCCGAAAGGCGGTCGTATCGACCTCGTCCAAAGCGATCGCGAAGGCCGGGCAGTGGGTGGCGTGTCCTACGGCCTGGGAAACCCTGAAGAAATGGAGCCGCGGCAATGACACCTCCCGTTCTATATTTCGACCTGGGCAACACCCTGGTTCACGGGCCATCCGACAACCGGGTGCCGCTGCCTGACGCGGTCGCCACGATCGAGACGCTCTGGCAACGCGGCTACCGGATCGGGATTCTGTCCAACCAGCCGGTCGGGATGACGAATGCGCTGATGATCGACAAGCTCAATGACTACGGGCTGGACGCCGCAAAATTCGACGCGATCACGTTTTCCTCGGAATTTGATCCGCCCAAGAGCAAGCCGGACCCGGAAATCTTTGACCACGCGCTGAGCAAGGTTGGGTACACGGCGGGCAGCATACGCACGGTTTTCATCACCGAAACACTGAACCATATCGAGGCGGCGCGCAATCTTGGCTGGCGGGCGATCCACACCCCCTACAACGCCACCTGTACAACTGCCTCGGGGGAATGCGTCGAGGCACTGGACGATCTTCTCGACCTGTTTCCCCCGCTTGAGGTCGACGTCTACATGCGGGACAATTCAGGCGATGACGGAGACGAGCCGTCGAGCGGCAGTTTTTGGAATTCGCCGGACCTGTGGATTCGCAATCAGAACGATGGCGGCACCGCGCATCAGAACCCGGAAGCCGGGACCGACAACTGGTTTCATACGCGGTTGCACAATCGCGGAGAAGGCATCGCACGTCTCGTGCTGGTCACGCACGCTGTTCAGGAATGGGCCGGAACGCAATTTGTGCACCCGAACGATTTTGTCCCGCATACCGCAATGATCGGGATACTCAATCTTGTGCCGGACGAGCCGCAGATCGCGGCCGTCAAGTGGGAAGCGGACAATGTCCCGCCCGAGGGCACCCATGCCTGCTGGCTGTCCGCCGCCTATTTCACCGGAGACGCAATCGCCACAGGATCTCATGTCTGGGACTCCAACAACCTCGGGCAGAAAAATCTCTCGGTTGTCGAGATGGCGCCGGGCGAGACTGCGGAAATGGCCTTTGTGATCGGCAATCGCGCCGTGCGCACCTCCCGCCGCGTGGTTCTCGAGCTCTGGCAATCCGTCAAAGGCCCCATGCTGTCGGCCGCGATCCGCAGTCAAAGCGCCCCGGCGCTGGGCCGGGCGGTGCGGCGCAGCGGCATCTTCGCGCGTGTCGCACGATCCGCGCCGCACAGGAAAAACGTTGGCCTGCGCTTTCTGACCGAGGCACGTGTGGAACTGACCGAGCTGCTGGACGCGAGCAATGACACCGCCGTATTCGACCTCGCTCCGGGGTCCGAGATGACATTTCCGCCCGGAAAAGCCGCTGAGAAGAAGCCGCGCGTATGGCCCGATATGCGGCTGACGGCGCGCCTGCGTAAGGATACGAAAGGCAACGAAGAGGTTGTTTTTGATCGCGCCGCGTCCAGTGGCATCGCGCTTGGGCTGCGCGAGTGCGAACTGTTGCCCGCCACATTGCGGTTGACCGCCCCGAAAGATGCCAGCGAGGGCGACCGGATCCGCGTCGATCTGGTCCAGCGCGATGATGACGGCACCGTGATCGGCGGCATCTCGGTCTCGGTCGTCATCAGGGCCCGCAAATCCCGCAAATCCCCCGCGAAGAGACGCTCCAAGACTGCCCGCAAGAAGTCGTAACAAACAGACTATGGGAGACATTTGTCATGAAAGAATTTTATCGTTCCGACCTGAAAGCGCATGTCCGCACCGATGACGGCAACCATGTCCGCAAGATCCGCCATAGCCAGCAATACTGGGAAAGTCCGGTTGGAGGCGGCGGGCTGGCGACGGCGACACGCTATCTGCGGGATCTGGCAAGCGTCTACGAAATCGCGACGCCACGCCTCGACAATCTTGAAACGAAGGTCACGTATCTCGATCCGAAGAAAGCCCCGGAAGACTACCGGCTGTCCGATGAAAAGGGGCGGTTCGACGGGCGCGTCTACGGGTTCTTCCAGACTTATCTCAACGTGCCGGTCTGGCGCGCCGGACTGCGCGTCACCATCAAGCAGGGACCCAACCGCGTCATCGCCTCGGAGGACACGACAGTGCCGGGCATCGATGCCAAGCTGCCGTCGCGCAAGACCATAGACCGGTGGCGGTCGGTGTTTGTGAACGCGAATACCGTCACGACCCAGACCCATGCGCTGCGCGCGAACGCCGACCTGCGCACGACCACCTTCGGGCCTGCCGCGGGCGAGGCCGGAGAAGATGGCGAGCAGCCGGGCAGCGACCTGATCCGCAAGGCGCTTACCTTCCAGGAAAGTGGCGAGGATCAGCGGGTCTCTAGCCGTTTGATCCAGGGGCGGTTCTGGATCTACCGTTTTGATCCCGACCTGCGCCTCGATCCGCATCACCGGCACGATCCGAACCCGGTCATCCAGGAGGACGACGCGCCAGCCCGCCGCCGGAGCAAACGCAGCGGGGGTGAGGTGTTCGATCACGGAATGCCGCAGCCCTTCGATCTGCCGGCCGTTCCCGACCGGATCAAGGATGGGTCGGATTACATGGTGGCCGAGGTCAATTTCGAGCTGACGGTCGGTGCGGATAAACGGGTCTGGCGCATGCTGGTCGAGCTGGAAAGCAATGCCGTTCTATACCTGCGCTCGCTCTCGGGCTGCGTCGACGGGCTGGTGTTCGAAGACGACCCGATCACCAAGACCGGCAACACCGCGTTGAACAGCGCGTCGAACAACGCAACGCTCAATCCCCAGAGGGACGACGTGACACTGCAAAACCTCGATCCGCCCTCAGGCGGCACGCAGTCGCTGATCGGCACTTATGCGGAAGTGACGCAGGTTGCCGGCCTCGATCCCGGAGAACCCACCGAACCCACAGGCACCGATTTCGACTATGATGCCCGGACGCATGATTTCGCGTCCGTGAGTGGCTATTTCCATGTCGACCGAATCTTCCGGACGATGGAGGATTTGGGCTTTACCGTGATCGGCGATTACATGGCGAATACGAGCTTTCCGATCCCCGTCGATATCCGGTACTGGTCGAACAACACGATCAACGCGCTCTGCAACGGCAACGGGTCGGGCGGCATCGGGTCCGTGGGCTACGGCCTGATGGATACCACCGATACCACGAATCCGCTGGGCCGCGCCGCCGACCCCCGCGTGCACCTGCACGAAGTGCTGGGCCACGGCATCCTCTATGAAGGGGTCGACTTCGCCAATTTCGGCTTTTGTCACAGCGCCGGTGACGTTCTGTCGATGATCTATTTCGACCCGGACTCGAACTGCTGGGGCGTCGATGGCACCGCGGTCAGCAAGCCGGGTGATCTCCGGTTCACCTATGTGCCATGGCATCCATCCCTGAACCGCCGGGCAGACCGGGACATCGCGGATGGCTGGGCCTGGAACGGCTCGCGCGATACCGGCGGCTATCCGTCCGAAGAAATACTGTCGACGACGCTGTTCCGGTTCTATCGCGCCATTGGTGGCGATCATCCAAATCTGGGCCGCCGACAGTTTGCCTCGCGCATGTCGATGTATCTGATCATGCGCGCGATCGGGGACCTCACCTCGGGCACCAATCCCGCCTATGCGCGTGATTTCTGCGATCAACTGATGAGCACCGACGCGCTCAACTGGACCAGCGAGGGCGTCTTTGGTGGTGCCTATCACAAGGTGCTGCGCTGGTGTTTCGAACAGCAGGGCGAATATCAGACTCCGCTGGTGGTCGATGGCATCGCTCCGGACGGGACGATAACGACCGCCGGTGATCCGCCCGATACCGATGTCTATATCGATGACGGGCGCGCCGGAGGGTATGACTTTCAGCATGTCCACTGGAACACCACGACGATATGGAACCGGCGCATGGCGGACGGGATCGAGGCCCACCAGGAACCGGCCCTGAACGAAGTGAATTACGCCTATGTGAAGATCAAGAACCGGGGCACGGCGCAGGCGCAGAACGTGGTTGTCTACGGCTATCACACGAAACCCGGGGCCGGGCTCAACTGGCCCGCCGATTTCGAGGCTTTCAGCACGCCGTCAGTCAATGCCGGCACGCTGGGCGCGAACGATTCCGAAGAAAAGATCATCGGACCGTTCGATTGGACGCCGAATATCAACGCCTACGGTCATGATTGCATGCTGATAGTCGTGACCGCCGATGGCGATGCGTCGAATATCGACAATTTCACCGCCGGCGAAACCATCCCCGAATGGCGTCTTGTCCCCAACGACAACAATGTGGGTCAGCGAAACGTCAATCCGGTTCCGGGCGGAGGCGGCGAGCAGGGCCTGATGGCCGGGCTCGACAATGTGAGTTTCTGGGCGGGCAATCCCAACCCGGAACGCGGTCAGATGACCTTCGACATCCATCTGCCCAGACTTCTGCGTGATCGTGGCTGGCGGCTGGAGCTCGTCGGTGTGGGCGCGGGCTTTTCGCTGGCCTCGGGGGCCAAGCGCGAGGTGTTCATCAAACTGCATCCCGGACAGCCCTTCACGCGCGACTCGGTCGAAACGGCCTCGGACCGGGATATCCGCATTGACGTTCTGGCCAATGATGGGCTCGTCGGCGGCATGACCTATCAGCTCGACCCGGATATCAAACGGCCCTACAACGCCGACAAGCCCAAAGACAAGGATTGCCTTGACGAGGCGCAGCGCCTTGCGAAATGCCTCGGTATCGATCAGGATATCAGCAAGGTCTGCGTCAAGGAGATCGTGCTGGGTCTGAAGGTCAAGTCAGACGATTGCTGCTAGCATCTGTATTTCTCAGACGTTCAGAGTGGACCGTTTTTGCTGAGATTTGAGGGGAGGGTGTTGTCACGTTAATTTCCGGTCGACCAAGCAATGTTGATGCTTAGGTTTCAAGCTGCTCGGGTGGCTGCATTCCAGACGCCATATGCCTCGAGACGGTGGTATCGAAGTGTTGAGGCGGAGCGGCGGCGAGCAGGAACGCTGATGCAATTGCAGATGGTTGAATGGGTCGCCACGAACCTCTGAAGTCCGCCTGGAGACCGATACCCTTGCATCGCTCACTCTCGCTTTCGGAACGGCAAGTGGTTGTTTTAAGCGCGGTTGTTTAGGCCCTTGTGCGACCAATGATCCAGGCCCGGGGCGACCTCTCGCTTGGTAGCACTATACGACCTTGGCTTGTCGGTGATGATACGTTTGGGAATGAAGCCGAGACTCCTTATCAAACGCCGCAACAACCGATTTGCTGCCCGTTTGTCCCGTTTCGGTTGGAGGATTTCGTTCAGCACGACGCCATGCTAATCGACCGCACGCCATATCCAAAACTTGCGACCTTGAAGAACCAACTGGCGGTATGGGTAATCAGTCTCTGTATCCAGCCCGGCATCCAATAGGGGCCGACGCCGTTGCCGAAATTCAGTTTCTGCTCTTCGGTCAGAACGTCAATACTAGGTCGCTTCTTGACGTCGCCTTCAGACTGTCGCTGATATCCGCCTTCAGGCCGCGTTCACCTGCGATCTGTCCAACGATCCGCTCGATCGAGAGACCCAGCCAGTCGCGCGTTTTTAGGGCGCGGACTTCGCCCAGCATGTCCGTCGCCTTCGCGTCGATTGTAAGGGTGGCCGGGTCGAAGTCGCCAGACCGGTCATCGACCACAAAACGGCCCATCGACACCAGATTGCCGGTAAAGCCCATTGCCATCTCCAGCGCCGCGCCGGTCGGGGGCCGGGCCAACTGAAAGTCATGGTTGTCCACGCGGAACTCTGCGGTGTCAGACTTGGACCCGGCTTTGTCAGTGATCGTCATACTGATCAGACGATCCTGAAATGATGCCGTGACATCGGTGCCGTCAGCGAGGATGCGAAAGTCGATTTCCATGCCTCAACCCCAAAGCCGTTTTGGTGTCCTGACCGGATGTTGCTGAACAACCGGGAGGGTGATCACCAGCCCCTTCGGCAGAACCGGCCCCATTGCTGCCAGGCCGGGGTTGGCTTCGTAGACGACAATGGCGAAATCCTCGCGGCCGTAATGAGCCTTGCAGATTTCATCTACCATGTCGCCGTCGATGGTTCGGTACGTTGTCACAGAATACCCCCGATCAAACCTGTGAGACCCTGTGCATCCGGGCCATAGGGTTTTGACGTCAGAGAGAATTCGATCTGGCGCGGGGCCCCGTCAGGCATGAAGTAGCTTTTGCGTTCCTCGACCTGAACAATCACCCAGCGCTTTCAGACCCCACCCAACCTGTCGACCATCAT
Source organism: Ruegeria sp. CDSA021 (assembly GCF_059612325.1). Taxonomy (NCBI): domain Bacteria; kingdom Pseudomonadati; phylum Pseudomonadota; class Alphaproteobacteria; order Rhodobacterales; family Roseobacteraceae; genus Ruegeria; species Ruegeria sp. CDSA021. Next base: position 67,340 of record NZ_JBXWQJ010000006.1, on the reverse strand, counting down.
CAACAGCATCTTCAAAGCTGCCTGCGCCCGCATCAACTCTACCTGCCGCAAACCAACTTTGAAATGCAGGTAAATGACCCCTTCAATGGTGATTTGCTGAGCGCTTTGGCCCAAGTATTGCAGGGCGGCTTCCCGCCCGATCCGGTTGACCTCGGTCCAGCGATGTCCGGCACTTCGGGCCATCTTTTGATAGGCCCCGTTTGACATGCCAAACCGGAAAACACCGAGCGCCATCATCACACCGCCAAACTGCATCAGTAATCCACCCGGTCATTAAGATCCGCGTTCCGCTTTTGTTTGAGGCGCTCAATCTGGTCTCGCACCATGCACGCGATCTCTGCCGGATCGGTACCTGGCGGTGGTGCGATCGTGATGGTGATCGTGTCGCCACCTCGCATGCCCTGGAGCCCACCAGACAGAGTTGAGATCGGTGGTCGGCTGTCGATCATACCCGACAGCTCGCTTTCCCGACCGAGTTTAACCAACAAATCCATCACCGGCACGAGTGACAAGTGCGCCTCATACGGCTTGTTTAATAAGGTATTGCGGCACTCAAGAGGGATTGCAGTATTTGGTGTCACAATTTTTAGAACCGAAGCGCAGACGCCCATTTTAACGGTTTTTGAAAGCCACTATGGTTCAAGCAACTTTTAGGGAGGTGCTTGGCGATGAGCCCTTTTTTACAACGCCCTTCCGGCTTCTTCCAGTTTCCTGCAATAACAAGTGTCACACAACAATGAATATGACTGAAAACAAAACGGCGCCTGCGCTGAATGATATCCTGGATCTGGAAAAACAGGTATGGATGGCGCTGGTGGAAGGAAATGCAAACGCGGACCGGGCTTTGCTGAGTGCGGATTTTTTGGGGGTTTATCCCACCGGGTTTGCCAATCGAGACGATCATGTCGGTCAATTTGCGGACGCGCCGACGATGGCGGAGTTTGACCTGAGCGATGCGCGGTTGCGCGTTTTGACGCCTGACATTGTGCTGTTGTCCTATCGGGCAGAATATCTGCGACCGGGTGCAACACGGCGTGACACAATGCTGATTTCCTCGCTCTGGGAAAGAAGAAACGATGTCTGGGTCAACAGCTTCAGTCAGGACACACCTCTTCAGGAGATCTGATCAGAATGCCCCATTGACGATCACACACGGCAATGCGCAGTTTGCGGGCATGACTGACGCTCTTGCTATTACCCGACTTCCACGTGCTTTTGATCCGTCTTTAGGCGACGAGGCACGGGCTTTGATCCCAGGATTGACTAAGGGGTTAGGGGATTTGGTTGCGGGAACCGCCGGGTCCAGCCCTTATCTGAAAGGTCTGATCGAGCGGGAGAAGGATTGGCTGCCTGAGGCCCTGATGCAACCGGATCAAGCGCTGGCGGAGGTCATGACCGCTGCACGCGACCTGCCGCCAGACCAGTTGAAGCCCGGCTTGCGGCAAGCCAAGCGGCGAATGGCTCTGCTCACGGCATTGGCCGATATTGCAGGTGCTTGGTCTTTGGAGAAGGTCACGGCGGCACTGACCGATTTCGGAGCTCTGGCAGCGGATATTGCAGCCAAGGCCGAGATTGCAGCATTGATCCGGCGCAAAAAGCTGCCCGGGATGACCGAGGATGATGTCGAAACTGCAGCCGGTTTGGTCATCCTGGCGATGGGCAAGATGGGCGCGCATGAGCTGAACTACAGCTCGGACATAGATCTGATCGTTCTGTTTGACGAGACGCGATTTGACCCAGATGACTTTTATGAGGCCCGGCAGGGTATGGTTCGGGCAACGCGGAATTTCTGCGCAACGCTCAGCGACAAGACGGCTGATGGGTATGTGTTTCGAACCGATCTGAGGCTGCGCCCCGATCCCGCCGTGACACCGGTTTGCATGGCGATGGAGGCGGCTGAACGGTACTATGAAAGCCTTGGCCGTACCTGGGAGCGCGCGGCTTACATCAAGGCGCGGCCCTGTGCTGGGGATCTGGCCGCGGGTCAACGATTTCTGGACAGCCTGCGCCCCTTTGTATGGCGCCGCCATCTGGACTTTGCCGCCATTCAGGACGCCCACGATATGCGTCTGCGTATCCGGGAAAACAAAGGAACAGGTGGGTCTTTGTCGATTCCCGGCCACGACATGAAGCTGGGGCAGGGCGGTATCCGAGAGATCGAGTTCTTTACCCAGACCCGTCAACTGATCGCGGGCGGCCGCGACGCGGACTTGCGGGTGAGGGGGACTGTTCCGGGGCTGGCTGCACTGGCCTCGAAGGGCTGGGTGCCGCAGGACGTGGCCGAAAAACTGACCGATCATTACCGGGCGCACCGCGAGGTCGAACACCGCATTCAGATGATTCACGACGCTCAGACCCATAAAGTGCCAAATTCGCCGGATGGGATAGACCGGGTCGCTTGCCTGATGGGGATCAGCAGCGCCGAGTTGACACAAGACCTAACCCGCCGCCTGACTGAGGTGCATGAGTTGACCGAGGGGTTCTTCGCTCCGGGCCACTCACCAGCCCCCGCGCTGGTTCAGGACGTGGAGTTCGACAAAAACATACTGGCCCGTTGGACGACGTATCCGGCCTTGCGAAGCCAGCGCGGCGCTCGGATTTTCGAACGCCTGCGGCCCGAATTGCTATCACGCCTTGCCAAAACGGCCAAACCGGACGAGGCGCTTATGGCCTTGGACGGGTTTCTGGCCGGTCTGCCCGCCGGGGTGCAGCTGTTTTCACTGTTCGAAGCAAACCCGCATCTGATTGACCTTTTGGTCGATATTGTTGGCACATCCCATGCGCTTGCCTCGCATCTGTCGCGCAACGCGTCTGTGTTTGATGCGGTGATTGGGGGCAGTTTCTTTACCGATTGGCCAGGGCAAGAGGCGCTGCAGATCGAACTGGTACAGGCTCTGTCGGAAGAAACGGACTATGAATCCCAGCTTGATCTGGCGCGGCGCTGGTGCAAGGAATGGCATTTTCGCATCGGCGTGCATCATCTGCGGGGCCTGATCGATGGGGCACAGGCCGGTCAGCAATATGCAGAGCTTGCGCAGTCGGTGATCGCTGCCATACTCCCTCATGTCACGGACAACTTCGCCCGCAAACATGGTCCCGCGCCAGGGCGAGGAGCCGCCATTCTGGGTATGGGGTCGCTTGGGGCAGGGCGCATCAACTCGCAATCCGATTTGGACATGATCGTGATCTATGACCCCCTGGACCAAGAGATGTCGGATGGCCCGCGCCCACTGGCGACGCGGACTTATTACGCCCGGTTTACGCAGGCGCTGATCACTGCACTCTCGGCCCCCATGTCCCAAGGGCGCTTGTATGAGGTCGATATGCGATTGCGTCCCTCAGGCAACCAGGGGCCGGTGGCAACAAGCTGGGCCAGCTTTACCAACTATCAGCAAAATGAAGCCTGGGTGTGGGAGCACCTGGCCCTGACCCGTGCGCATGTCGTTGCGGGGGACGCGGGGTTGGCTGAGGACATTGAAACCTTCCGGACCGAATTCCTGTCACGCCCAAGGGATCAGGATAAAGTCCTTCGCGAAGTGGCCGAGATGCGTGCGCGTCTGGCCGCCGCCAAGGCGCCTGCGGGCATCTGGGATGCCAAGAACGGTCCCGGCCGTTTGATGGATATCGAGCTGATGGCGGAAACTGGCGCCTTGTTGGCCGGGTCTCAACAGCGCGATGTATCGTCCGGTTTGGATGGGGCCGTCGCTACCGGGTTGCTGGATGTCGCGCAGGCGCAATCTTTGAAAGATTGCTATAACTTATGCTGGTCTGTGCAATGCGCGGCGCGGCTGCTTTCTGGCAAGGTCATCGAAGCCGATAAGATCGGCGAGGGCGGTGCGGCCTTTTTGTGCCGGGCGACCGGGTTCGAACAGGTCGAGGCCCTACAGGCGGCATTGCAAGAGAGCTATGAGACCGCAGCCGATCTGATCGGTGGCGTAATTAAAGGGGGCGAAGATGGCGCGCAGCACTGATCCCAACGACCACAAGGGCTTGATCCGCGAAGCCTATCGCATCGAAGGCATCACCTTGCCGGAATGCCGCAGCATCTTTCTGGACTGGGCGCTCAGCCTGCCCGCCGATCGCGATCAGAATACGGCGCTGGCAGAATTGCACGCGGGCTACGTAGATCAGAACCCAGATCATCCTATGACTCAGGTGCTGAGCGAGGGCCTTCAGGCGGCTCAGGCCCCCAAACGCCGGGGTGGATGGAGATCTCGTAACCGCTAGGGCTTTTCCACCGGCGCGTTCCCGACTATGAGGGCGCCATGACCCAATCTGCCGACCGCCCCCGTATCCGCCTGAAACCCAAAGCCAATGCGCGCGGCCTGCGTCATGGTTTCCCCTGGGTCTATGCCAATGACATCGTCACCGACCGCCGCACGCGCAAGATCCCGGCGGGCGCTTTGGCCGTGCTTGAGGATGACAAACGCGCGCCCATCGCGCTGGTGGCGGTCAACCCCGAGTCCAAGATCATGTGCCGGGTGCTGGACCGTGATATTGACGCGCAGCTTGACGCCGTGTGGTTCCAAACCCGCCTGCAACGCGCCCTTGAGATGCGCGAAAGTCTATTTGACACCCCATATTATCGCCTGATCCATGCCGAAGCGGACGGCTTTCCTGGCGTGATCATCGATCGCTTTGGCGATGCCTGCGTCATCCAGCCGAACGCGGCCTGGGCCGAAGCGCATCTGGACCTGCTAACCACTGCTTTGCTCAAAGTCACAGGCGTGACCACTGTGCTGAAGAACGCCTCGGGTCGCACACGCGGGTTGGAAGGGCTGGACGACACCAATCAAACTCTGCACGGCACTGCACCTGATGCACCGCTACCGGTGCCGATGAATGGCGCGACCTATATGGCCGATCTGACCGGTGGGCAAAAAACCGGCCTGTTCTATGATCAGCGCCCCAACCATGCCTTCGCTGCGCGGCTTGTACAACCAGGCGCGCAGGTGCTGGACGTTTTCAGCCATGTGGGCGGCTTTGGTCTTGCCATGCTTGCAGGCGGTGCAGAACAAGCGCTGTCCGTCGATGGTTCCGCCGCCGCACTGGCACTGGCTACAAGTGGGGCCGAAGCTTCAGGTTTTTCCGACAAGTTTCAAACCCGGCAGGGCGATGCGTTTGACGTGCTGACCCAACTGGGGGAAGAGGGTGCGCAGTTTGATGTGGTGATCTGCGACCCGCCCGCTTTTGCGCCTTCGAGACAGGCGCTGGATGCGGGTCTGCGTGCTTATGAACGGATCGCCCGACTGGCCGCAGCTCTGATCAAACCCGGTGGTTATCTGGGGTTGTGCTCATGCTCGCATGCCGCTGATCTGGGCCGTTTTCGCGATGCATCCTCCCGTGGGATCGGTCGCGCCGGACGGCAGGCGCAACTGATCCATACCGGGTTTGCAGGGCCGGATCACCCGCAATTGCCGCAACTTGCCGAAAGCGGCTATCTCAAAGCGGTGTTCTACCGACTATGAAAGCCGTGCTCGACACCTGCGTCATCTACCCCACGGTGATGCGCGAGATGCTGTTGGGTGCAGCACGTCTTGGTCACTTTACCCCGATCTGGTCCGCACGCATCCTCGAAGAATGGGCCCGGGCGGCCCGAAAACTGGGCCCCACCGGTGAGGCACAAGCGCGTGCTGAAATCGCGCTGACACAAGCTAACTGGCCAAATGCCGGGCACGCATCGAATGAAGGTCTGCAAAACCGACTTTGGCTGCCGGATGCCGCTGACATACATGTACTGGCGACGGCAGTTGCGGCCTCTGCCGATATGATTGTCACAGTGAACGCCAAGGACTTCCCGCGAAATATCCTGTCCGAAGAGGGGCTTGAGCGTCGCGATCCCGACACTCTGCTGCATGGGTTCTGGCAGTCGGACCCGGAAGGCTTGAACGCGCTCGGCATTCAGATCCTTGCCGAGGCCAACCGTCTCTCGGGCGACAAATGGACCCTGCGCGCACTAATGAAGAAAGCCCGCCTGCCACGCCTTGGCAAAGCCCTCAGCAGCTAAACGGGGTCCACCTTCATCTGGCTAAAAATATCCCGGAGAGCGCGAGAGGCTGGCCTCTCGCTGCACACCCTCATCCACGGTCCCAACGCTGCTCAAGAACTTCCAACGCTGCAATCCGCTCGTCCGTCTTGGGGTGACTCATCAACCACGCCGGAACGACACCGGCGCGCTGCTGGGTCAGGTTCTCCAACTTTTGAAACAGTGATTTCTGCGGTCCTATGCCGATACCGGCCTTGGTCAGCAATGCGGCAGCATATTCATCCGCCTCATATTCATCTCCACGTGACAGGCGTGAGGCCAAAAGGGCGGTCAACGCGTTGGCAATCATCGCGCCGATGAACGGGATGAACCGGTTCAGTACCAATATCAATGCTGTCCGCATCGCATTCTGACCGGAAAAATCAATCATCCGCCGCCGCGCATGTCCAAGGGCCACATGCCCGAGCTCATGCGCGATGACACTGGCCATTTCCTCGGCCGATACCTCGCCATTGCGAAACTTCCGATAAAACCCGCGCGTAATGAAAATGCGCCCGTCCGGAGCGGCCAGCCCGTTCACCGGGTCGATCTCATAGATATAAACCGGCACCCGATCGATACCCAGGGCGGCGGCCAGACGGTCCGTCATGCGTTTCAGCGCTGGGTCGGCCAGTTCCGTTGATTTCGCGTCCAGTTCTCGATGGGTGCGCCAGACGGAAATCCGGTACATAGCCAGGCCGTATAGTAAGGCCAGAAGGATCGGAGTGAGTTTGATCATAGCCCAGATATGGTTCTTCGTCGCGAGTTCGGCAAGGCACAATGGCGCTGTCAGACGCTTCAATAACGTTTTGTACTGCCGGGAATATACTTACTTCCCTAGTGCTGGAAGCTTCAGGTTTTCATGTAGGTCAGCCAGAGTTCCGATTGTCAGTGTGGACCCCTTGGAGGCTTCAAAAAACGCGTGTTCAGCCTCTTTTTGCGCGACTAGGCTATCCGTCCTCAAATCTCTCAAACCAGCGCGCAGAGCGTCCTGAGCCTCCTCAAAGGTCTGCGCGTCCCGCAGTTCGTTATCCAACGCATCGAGTTTCTCGTTGTAGTCCGAGTCTCCGGGATCAAGCGCAGCGATGTCATCGGCAATCTGGTCGCTGCTTCGCCCGTCGTAACTTTCGTTCAGATCTCGCAAATCGCGTCGCGTGTCATACAACTGCCCGCGCAAGTCGTAATATTCCGCGGCAGCAGCCTGATAAGTGGCGATTTTCCCAACATTGCTGTTGGCCGCAGCGTTCTGGAAGGCCGGGGCCGCCGCTTTCGACGCATTCAGATTGCGCAGCTTGCCCGAGCCATAAGGATTGGTGATCGCAGCAACCAGCGGGTCATGATAGCGGTGTTTTTTAACGTCATGAGGCGTGCCAAAGCGAAGTTGATACTCGGTTTCTTTCGCATTGTAGTTATGGGTCTGAGAATACTGGTGATAGCTTGGATCGTGAGGCACCGGTTGCACCGTTACATCGTCTTTGTAACGGTTCTTGGGTTGCGGAAGCCCAAGATTGTCATGGAAATCTCCCAAGGTATCTTTGGTCAGACTACGCCCTTTGGAGGCGTCAAAGAACGCATCTTCAGCCTCTTGCAGGGCATCATTTGTCTGATGCCGAAAGTCTTTCAGATCGGCGCGCAATCCGTCGCGTGTTTCCTCATATGCTTCAGCGTCCCGCAATTCGGATTCCAGAGCTTCACGTTTGCTGTCGTAATCCGGATCATTCGGATCAAGCGCTGCAATGTCATCGGCAATCTGGTCGCTGCTTTGCCCATCATAACTTTCGTTCAGATCCCGCAAATCGCGTCGCGTGTCATACAACTGCCCGCGCAAATCGTAGTATTCCGCGGCAGCAGCCTGATAAGTGGCGATTTTCCCAACATTGCTGTTGGCCGCAGCGTTCTGGAAGGCAGGAGCCGCCGCTTTCGATGCATTCAGATTGCGCAGCTTGTCCGACCCGTAAGGATCGGTGATCGCAGCAACCAGCGGGTCATGATAGCGGTGTTTCTTGCGGCCATCCAAGTTAGGAGTAACATCATACCGGACAACAGGACGTAAAGAACGTTCGATCGGTTTGACCGAAACGGTCTGGTATGCGCGTTTCAAATTTGCGGACTTGCCGTTCGACTTCTTTTTAGGCTGCTTCCCAAACAGTTGCTGGACATCCTTCTTGAATTCTCGCCCAAATTCGCCAAGCGAGACTCGCCGAGCTTTTTGGTTTCCACCAACGTTAGATTTAGACTTTTTTGTCTTGGCGGCGTGTTGCTTTTTCGCGCCAGCACCTTTCCCCGAAACTGAGGCCTTGCCTTTGGGTTTGTTTTTGCCGGCACTATTTGCACGGGATCCTTTTGAGGAGTTTCCGTTTCCTTTGTCGGCTTTTCCGGAGTTTCCTTTACCACCGCCGTCGGCCTGCGACCCCCTTGACGAGTTTCCTTTTCCTTTAGATCCGCCCCCATTGTCGGCTTTCCCAGAATTCCCATTCCCCTTGCCGTTCTTTGCAATGGCAGTATCCGGCGCAAGTGCAAACGTCGCGGCCGCCCCGAACGTAACAATCAATGATGTGGCGGTTGCCACGGACGCAAGAAGATTTCTTAATTTGTGGTTGGTCATGTCTGCCCCCAAGCTTCGACCCGCTTGCACCTTACCACGAAACTGAAAATCGACGAGCCCTTAGGAGTCTCTTACACTGTGATCGTAAGCAATATGCGCTTGGGAAGGATTGTATTTGAGGTCTGTTTGGAATCATGAAACAATAAGGCGGCACTTGGGGCCTTACTTTGGCTAGCGGGTAAGTTCCCTCATGCCTCGTTCCAAGCCGGCCAGCGTCATCGGCACCATACGATCCTCGAAAATCTCTCGGATCATGTTAACGGAATGGGTGTATTCCCAATATTTCTCGGGCACCGGGTTGATCCAAAGATTTGACGCCCATTGCTCACGCGCGCGCTCTAACCAAACCTGACCGGCTTCCTGGTTCCAATGTTCATTGGCACCACCGGGATAGGCGATTTCGTAGGGACTCATCGAGGCGTCGCCGACAAAGATGCACTTGTAATCACCGCCATAGGTGCGCAGCACTTCGTGGGTAGGCGTCTGCTGATCCCAGCGACGTTGGTTGTCGCGCCATACGCCTTCATAAAGACAATTGTGGAAATAGTAGTATTCCAGATGCTTGAACTCGGTGCGGGCGGCCGAGAAAAGCTCCTCGACCACTTTGATATGCGGATCCATCGAGCCGCCGACATCCAGAAACAACAGAACCTTGACCGCGTTGTGACGCTCGGGGCGGGTCTTGACGTCGAGATAGCCGTGCTCAGCCGTGGCCTGGATGGTGCCGTCCAGATCCAACTCTTCAGCCGCACCTTCACGGGCCCAGCGGCGTAAACGTTTCAGAGCGACCTTGATGTTGCGGGTGCCCAGTTCAACTGTGTCGTCTAAGTTCTTGAATTCCCGTTTATCCCAGACTTTGACGGCGCGCTGATGGCGGCTTTCCTTTTGGCCAATGCGGACACCTTCGGGGTTATAGCCATAGGCGCCAAACGGAGAGGTCCCGGCCGTGCCGATCCACTTGTTGCCGCCCTGATGGCGACCCTGTTGATCTTTCAGCCGCTCGCGCAGGGTTTCCATCAACTTGTCAAAACCGCCAAGCGCTTCGATCTCGGCCCTTTCCTCGTCCGACAGGTGTTTTTCGGCCATCTTGGCCAGCCATTCGGCAGGGATATCCACGGCTTCCAGAACCTGATCGAAACTGATCTCGTTCAGCCCATCGAAACTGGCTGCAAAAGCGCGGTCGAACTTGTCGATGTTGCGTTCGTCCTTCACCATCGACACGCGGGCGAGGTAATAGAACGCTTCGACATCATAAGTGGCGAGGCCTTTTTTCATGCCCTCCAGAAAGGTCAGGTATTCGCGTAAGGAAACGGGAATACCAGCTTTGCGAAGGTTTTCGAAAAAGGGCAGAAACATCGCGTTAGCCCACCAAACGGACCAGAACCAGCGAGATCACCAGACCGATCAGCGCAAACGCGATCCCGTAACCGGCTGCATATTGCGCCATATCGGCCCCGTTGCCGTTGCGTTTCTTCGCGGTCAAAGCGCCCAGGATTGCTCCCAGTATCGCCATTCCCAGAACTACCACCATGTGTGTTTCATCCGTCTGTCGTGCTGCCCGAGGCCCGCTGACCCGCGCTTTCAACCAAAGACCGGGCCACCAGATCCGAGCCAAAGCCGTATCGCGCCCAACCCAGACTGTCCAGCCTGACCGAACGGGCCTGTTGAACCTGTCCGGCCTGTTTCAGCGCCTCGGATTTCAACAGCAGCAACGTGGCCAGGATCGAGGCGTTCTCGGCGCGGGTCATCACGTCGATGGCGTCGTTCAGTTCGGGTAAAGCGCGGGGTCCCTGATCTTGAGCCAGCGCAAAGGCAGTGGTCTGAGTGGTGACATAGGCCCTGTGGACCTCGGTTCCAGGCGTTGCCTTCAGAAATTGCTGCGCGATCTGGAACTGTCTCAGTGCTTCGTTCGGGTCGCGGAATTGCTCCATCCGCCCCATAAGGTAGTGCGGGTAGGCACGGCGGTGATCCGTCCACCCCAATTGTTGGCCAATGCGGGCCGCTTTTCTGGCAGCCCTCATTTGCCGGGGCGATCCTGGCCCGGGGCCCACCGATTTCTGAATGGCTTCGACCCATTCGCGAGGCGTTTCGGTCGCGGGTTGCACAGCCAATCTGTCCCCGCGCGGGTTCAGGCGGCTCAGCACTCCGGGGATCACGGCCTCGACCTGTTCCCGGCTCATTCCCGTTCGCAGCTCAGGCGCATAGGCGGCGCGCAGGATCAGCATGTCAAACCCGGTCAGAACGGTGTGAATGTTGTCGTCGTTGAACACTGAATCCGGCAGATGATAGAGGTCATTCAGCGGCCCCAGCGCCTGAGCCAGCTCTTCATGCAGACAATCGCGTATTTCCTGTGGGCTGACATCATAAGGAATGAAAATGCCAAGCCGTTCACGTTGGCGTAGCTCGGTCCAACTGCTTTTGGCTTTCCGGCGGTCACGGCGATACTCGTCCAGGCTTGAGGCATTTGGGACCACGAAACAGGCCGCATTGGGCAGAATGCGCAGGATGTCTTCCTGACTGACCGCCTCGATCGTGATATTGGCCTGACCCTCACGGATCTGCCGGATATTGATCCCGGCTTCGCGTTTCAGACGGTTCAGCAGGCGCGTCAGGTCCTGCTGCATACTGGCGGTCGGCGACCCGGTCAGCCGCACCGTGACCGGCGTTTCAAACCGGGTGAACACGGGCAGGGCGGCCCCGCTTTCCAACGCGAAATGCAACGACACAAAGTCAGCGGCGATGTTCTTGTTGGACCGCGCGGGTGGCCATGGACGAGGAGAGCCGAACGACTTGGTTGGAGGAAGCGCCACTTCGACCGAGGTCACTTTTTCGGACAGTTCGATTGTTTGAACCGATGTGCAGCCCGTCACAAACAGTGCCAGCACCAAAGCGGACCAACGCATCATGAGCGGACGTACTTGATGAACGGTGAGAGCGTTCCGATGCGATCATACAGCTGCCGCGCGGTGTGGTTGAACTCTTGCGTCAGCCAGTAGACCGACGGGGCACCTTGCCGGTCGGCCTCGTCATAAACCGCCTGGATCAGCGCACGTCCAACCCCCTTTCCACGGGTTTCGGGTCTGGCGAACAGGTCTTGCAGATAGCACACCTTTTCCACCTTCCATGCATGTCGATGAAACAGGTAATGCGTCAGCCCGACCAGAGCGCCATCCTGTTCCGCGACAAAACACGAGAAGTCCTGAGGGTCTTCATCCAAAAGTCTGGAGAATGTTGTCTCGTACATTTCAGGAGGCAGGGTGGTTTCGTAAAATGCCAGATAGTCCCGCCACATATCAGCCCACTGGTCTTTGTCCTCGGCGCGAAGTGGGCGGATTTTCAGTGCATTCGCCAAGCGGTGTATCCAATTCTGTGGGTTTGAACTTGTTACTGTCGCGATGCTGGCATTCGGGGTGCTGCAACGCAACCCAAGATCACCGATTGTAAGGGTGTTGGCTATCGTTTGCCACGCGCCATAAAGGCCAGACGTTCGAACAAATGCACATCCTGCTCATTTTTTAGCAATGCCCCGTGCAATTTGGGCAGGGCGCTGGCCCCGTCGCGCTTGAGGTCTTCGGCGCTCAGATCTTCGGCCAGCAGCAGTTTCAGCCAGTCCAGAACCTCTGAGGTCGATGGCTTTTTCTTCAACCCCTGCGTCTCGCGGATTTCATAGAACTGGGTCAGCGCAGTAGTCAGAAGTGCGTCTTTTATGCCCGGGTGATGCACCTCTACGATGCGGCGCATCGTGGCCTCGTCGGGGAAGCGGATGTAGTGAAAGAAACACCGGCGCAGAAACGCATCGGGCAGTTCCTTTTCATTATTCGACGTGATGATGACGATGGGACGGTTCTTGGCCCGGATCGTTTCGGCGGTCTCGTAGACATGGAACTCCATCTTGTCGAGTTCTTGCAAAAGGTCGTTGGGAAACTCGATATCAGCCTTGTCGATTTCGTCGATCAGCAGAACGACCTTTTCATCGGCCTCGAACGCCTGCCAAAGCTTACCCTTGCGGATATAATTCGACACGTCATGCACACGCTCTTCACCCAACTGGCTGTCGCGCAGTCGGCTGACCGCATCGTATTCATACAGGCCCTGTTGCGCACGTGTGGTGGATTTCACGTTCCACTCGATCATCCGCAACCCCAACGCCCCGGCCACCTGTTTGGCCAATTCGGTCTTGCCGGTGCCGGGTTCGCCCTTGACCAGCAGAGGGCGTTCGAGTGTGACGGCAGCGTTCACGGCAATGGTCAGATCGTCCGTGGCGACATATTCGGCAGTGCCTTGAAAACGTGCGGTCATGAGCCTCTCGTGTGGTTTTATGGCATGGATGGGTGAACTGTGTTTTCCGGGTTACAGAGAGGCAAGGATTTTGACAACCCGCGTCCCTGCGTCGGTCAACAGGATTTTTTCTGCATCTCCAACCCCTTTTGCTTGATTCGCGCGCTGCCAAAGCTTGGCATCGTGCGGTTCGCCCTAAAAATGCCTGCTGAATTTCACAGAAAAACAAGGTTTTGTTGATGTTTGTCTCATAGTTAGACAAATCCACGCGGGCACATGTGGACGCAACGTTTGTGTAGTGACATTCCACCGCCCGTCGGCTAAACGCTGCGCAGAAGGGAGAGCCAAATGTCAGGTGAAACAGCCGCGACCGACGTTTCTGGCCATACCGAGGGAGCAAATATGAAGCAGGAAGTTTTTCTGCCGGAAGATTACCGTCCGGCCGAAGATGAACCTTTCATGAATGATCGTCAGCTTGAGTATTTTCGCCGCAAGCTGCTGGATTGGAAGACAGAGCTATTGGCAGGCAGCCGCGACACGATCGAAGGGCTGCAGGACAACACTCGTAACATTCCGGACGTCGCAGACCGCGCCAGCGAAGAAACAGACCGCGCGCTTGAACTGCGTACCCGGGATCGTCAGCGCAAACTGGTCGCCAAGATCGACTCGGCCCTGCGCCGTATCGAAGAAGGCGAATACGGATACTGCGAAAAGACTGGTGACCCGATTTCGCTGAAACGTCTGGATGCGCGTCCGATTGCCACCATGACGCTTGAGGCACAGGAACGTCACGAGCGCCGGGAAAAGGTCCACCGCGACGATTGATCGCCGGGCTCAGGGTAAAAAACATAAGCGCCGGGGCCTGTGGTCCCGGCGTTTTTGCGTTAAGGCGGGGGCATGAATATCCAGGGTCTGAAATTCTGTGTCATTGGCGGCGGCATCGGTGGTCTGGCGGCCGCGCTTGCGTTGCGTGTCAGGGGCGCACAGGTCACAGTGCTCGAACAAGCCAGCGAACTGACCGAAGTCGGAGCGGGCCTGCAAATCAGCGCCAACGGCATGTCTGTGCTGCGGGCCCTTGGGGTTGCGGATGATAAACCTGCCTTTGGGCAGAAATCATTTGGTACTGTGCTGCGCGACTATCGCAAAGGACGGGTCATCAGTCGCGTACCCAGTCCCGCTGCAGGACCGACCTCTTACTACCATCGCGCCGACCTGCTTGACTTACTGCACAAAGCCGCGGTGCGCGCCGGGGTAGAGATATGCCTTGGGTCTCGCGTGACTGAAGTGCGGAAACACCCCGGAGAGGCCGAGATTGTTCTGGAAAGCGGCGAAAGGCTGCGCGCCGAATGTGCTATTGCAGCAGATGGCGGGCGCAGCGTGATCCGGCCGATCCTCAACGGGCCTGAAACTCCCGCCTTCACCCATCAAGTTGCATGGCGTGCCACGATCCCGTGGGGCCATCCCGACCAGACGCCGCGTGCCGCACTGACCATGGGGCCTGGGCGTCACGTGGTGACGTATCCTCTGCGCGATCAGAGCCTGATGAATGTCGTGGCGATCGAAGAACGGTCGGACTGGCGCGAGGAAGGATGGCGGCTGGAGGGACACCCAGAGGACTTGCGCACGCGCTTTGCCGATTTCGGTGGTGAGGTGGGTGATATTCTCGCGCAGGTCGAGCAGGTCAACATTTGGGCTTTGTTCCTGCGCCCGGTTGCCGAGAAATGGCAAAACGGCCGCCTCGCCCTGCTAGGGGATGCAGCACATCCTACGTTGCCGTTCATGGCGCAAGGGGCCTGTTTGGCGTTGGAGGATGCGTGGTGCCTTGCCCGCGCCTTCGAGGCGCAGTCGGGTGTCGTGAAGGCGTTGGCCGCTTATGAGAGCGTCCGGAAACCACGCGCGCAAAAAGTCGTCGCGACCGCAGGATCAAACGCGCGGAACTTTCACCTGAGCGGCCCAATGCGTCTGGCGGCTCAAGCTGCTTTGATGGCGCTTGGTCCAAGGTTGGCGCAGCGATACGATTGGATCTACAGCTACGATCCGACCGGGTAAGGAATTACAGGTCCAGATCAACCCAAACCGGCACATGGTCCGAGGGCTTTTCGTGCCCCCGAATCTCAAAATCGATCCGGCAATCACGCATCAAGTCCGCAGCCTGTGGTGTCAGCAGGAAATGGTCGATCCGAATGCCGTCATTCCGGTTCCATGCACCCGCCTGATAATCCCAGAATGAATAGTGCCCATGGCCTTGGGTTGTGGCCCGGAACGCTTCAGTAAACCCAAGGTTCAGAATCTTGCAAAACGCCGCGCGGCTTTCGGGCCGGAACAGGGCGTCCTCCCGCCAGGCTTCAGGACGTTTGGCATCTTCGGCCTGCGGAATGATATTGTAGTCGCCCGCCATCAGGGCCGGTTCTTCACTGTCCAGAAGATCACGCGCGCGCTGATACAGCCGTTCCATCCAGTCCAGTTTATAGTCGTATTTCGGGCCGGGTACCGGGTTGCCATTGGGCAGGTACAAACCGCAGATTCGAAGCGCCTTTTTGCCGATGACGGTCGCTTCGATCCAGCGCGCTTGTTCATCTTGATTATCCCCCGGCAGGCCGCGCGAGACGTCTTCCAAAGGCAGTTTCGACAGGATTGCTACGCCATTGAAACTCTTTTGCCCGTGGGTTTCCACGTTATACCCACGCTCTTCAAACATTTCGCGGGGGAAGTTCTCGTCGATGGATTTGATCTCTTGCAAGAGAACGACATCAGGTTGTGCGTCGTCTAGCCACCGCGGAAGGGCTTCGGCCCGCGCTTTGATTCCGTTGATATTGAACGTGGCGATTTTCATGCGCAATCCTCCGAAGCACTGTCGCACCTATCGCTCAGAACGAGCCCAACGGCAAGTCGGAGAGCGAGTATGCGAGGCTCTGCCTCGCGCTCCGGGATATTTTAAGCCAGATGAAGAAACGGATCTTTAACCAATTTTTCTCAAATTGAAGTGGCGGTACAGGCGGGGACTCCGATGGCCGCGCCAGGTGAAGCTCTCTGGTCGTTGGATCAGAGAGCGGATCCCTGCTTCATCTGGCTGAAAATATCCTGGGGGTGTGGGGGCAAGGCCCCCATCGCGCTCACATCGAAAAGGACGTGCCGCAACCGCAGGAAGAGGTGGCGTTGGGGTTGTCGATCACAAATCGCGCGCCAATCAGTTCTTGAGTGAAGTCGATAACTGCGTTTTCCAGAAAAGGCAGCGAGATCGCATCAACGATGACTTTCTGACCTTTGCCCTCAAGGACCAGGTCATCCTCTTTTGGGGCGTCCAGCGCGATTTCGTATTGAAAGCCTGAGCAACCGCCGCCTTCCACTGCAACACGCAGGGCTTGACCCTGGTCTGCGGCGCCGATCTCGGCCAGACGTTCAAAAGCGCGTTCAGTGACTGTCGGGGGCAGATTCATGCCGCTCTCCAAAGGTTTATTTCCTCAGCATCCTACAATATATGGAACCCAAGGACAGGCGACAAGGACTAGACCTTTGGTCAGAGCGAGTTTTGCCTCGGATCCGGCGCGCGCAAGAGGGCGGCTGGTACCTGAGGAGGAGAGCAGTTTCCGGTCATGTTTTCAGCGTGACCGGGACAGGATCATTCATGCCAGCGCCTTTCGGCGGCTCAAGCACAAGACGCAAGTGTTTGTCGAGCATGAAGGCGACAGCTATCGCACCCGTTTGACCCATTCCATAGAAGTGGCTCAGGTGGCGCGAACCATTGCCGGGGCGTTGGGCCTGAACCCGGAGTTGACGGAAGCCGTGGCGCTGGCTCATGACCTGGGACATACGCCTTTTGGCCACACCGGTGAGGACGCTTTGCATGCGTTGATGGAGCCCTTTGGCGGTTTTGATCACAACGCACAGGCCATTCGGATCGTCACAAAGTTAGAGCGCCACTACGCGGAATTTGATGGTTGTAACCTGACCTGGGAATGTCTGGAGGGTATCGCAAAGCACAATGGTCCGGTCAAAGGTGATCTGCCCTGGGCGCTGGCCGAGTGCAATCAGGGTTTCGATCTGGAATTGCACACCCATGCCAGCGCGGAAGCGCAGGTTGCAGCGCTGTCTGACGATATTGCCTACAACAACCACGATCTTCTGGACGGTCTGCGCGCAGGGTTGTTCGCAGATGATGATTTGCGAGACCTGCCAATCGTTGGGGCTTGTTATGCTGAGGTAGATTCGAAATACCCAGCGCTGGATGACTATCGCAGGCGTCACGAGGCGTTACGGCGGGTGTTCGGTGTGATGGTGTCAGACGTCATCAACACGTCCCGTGACTTGATCGAGAGCTCGGGGGCGCAGTCGGTCGAGGACATCCGCCATCTGGGTCATCCTGTTATTCAGTTCTCTGATGGGGTTTGTGTGCAGCTTCGCGAAATCCGGGCGTTTCTGTTTACCCGGATGTATCGTGCGCCCAGCGTGATGAAAGTTCGGGCGGAGGTCGCAAAGATAGTGGAGGACCTATTTCCGATCTATCTCAACGACCCCAGGCAAATGCCGGCACGCTGGCACGATGACATTGAAGCAGCCAGAGACGAGACGGCATTGGCACGTATTGTATCGGACTATATCGCAGGTATGACCGACCGCTTTGCCCTGCAGGATCATGAGCGGCTGACCGGCTGATCACTCAACAGCGATATAGGCAATGGCCCAGACTTGCTGACCTGCCTGTTTTGCGGATTGGTCGGCATCATCGGTGGGCGGGAACACGATCATCGTGGGGCCGTACCCGCCGATCCCCAACGGGGCGTCATCGGCGTGCGTGGCAACGATTGGTTTGTTTGTTGCGATGCTGTCCCACTCGATTTCGGCCTGATATCCATCCAGTGCCATGGGCAGGGCCTTTTTCCCTTCGGCTCCGGCCATGATCATGACCTCGGACAGGAGAGGACCTGAGAACGCATAGTCTCGTTGATTGCCCGGGGCGCCGTAGGGAATTTTGATCTCAAATTGCTCCAGCGCATCCAGCATGGCCGCATCAAATCCGGCTGCGCCGTCATGTGTGACCTCCAGATAGCCCAGCAAACCGCCGTCGTTCTCGCCTCGCGCAGGCAAGTTGGTTTCGCTGACAGCGCCGCCAAGCGTCAGCAGCACGTGGCCCTGTGGTTGAGGCATTTCAGCCAGAGCGGGCAGGGCGATCGTCAAAAGCAGGGCAAGAGGCAAGGTGCAGCGCATGCGGGTCTCCGAGTGTTGAATTCAGGCTGAGATTAGCGTGCTACACCTCGAAACCAAGCTTAAACATTAGGCGTCCATTGACCTTGCCGTGTTGCGTGGTAAACCGCCGGGCAAGCAAAAGGACATCCGAAATGAACCTGTTTTCCGAGATCCGCGGCCTTGTATTGGACGCGCTGGCACAGATGCAGTCCGAGGGCGCTCTGCCGGAAGGGCTGAGCTTTGACAACGTGGCGGTCGAACCTCCGCGAGATTCAGCGCATGGTGACATGGCGACCAACGCCGCGATGGTTTTGGCGAAACCGGCCAAGTTGAAGCCGCGTGATATTGCCGATGTGCTGGCTGGGAAACTGGCAGCCGATGACCGGATCACCGGCGCCGAGGTTGCCGGGCCGGGCTTTCTGAACCTGCGTCTCGCGCCGTCCGTCTGGCAGGGCGTGCTGGCTGCGGTGCTGCATAAGGGCGCCAACTATGGACGATCGACCATGGGGCAGGGGCAAAAGGTCAACGTCGAATATGTTTCAGCCAACCCGACTGGTCCACTGCATGTGGGCCATACACGGGGCGCGGTGTTCGGGGACGCTTTGGCCAGTTTGCTGGCCTATTCGGGTCACGATGTGACCCGCGAATACTATATCAACGATGGCGGCGCGCAGGTGGATGTGTTGGCGCGCTCCGCGTATGAGCGGTATCGCGAGGCCAACGGGCTAAGCCCCGAGATTGCCGAGGGTCTGTACCCGGGCGACTATCTGATCCCGATCGGTGAGGCGCTGAAAGAAAAATATGGCGACAGCCTGATCGATAAGCCGGAAAGCGAATGGCTGGAAGAGCTGCGCGAGTTTTCGACCGAAGCGATGATGGATTTGATCCGCGCTGACCTGAAGGCGCTGGGTGTCGAGATGGATGTGTTTTTCTCAGAGAAATCACTGTATGGCACAGGTCGGATCGAGGCGGCGTTGAAATCGCTGACCGACAAGGGCCTGATCTATGAGGGCGTGCTGGAACCGCCCAAGGGCAAGAAGCCCGAGGATTGGGAGCCGCGCGAGCAAACCTTGTTCAAATCGACCGAGCATGGCGATGACGTGGACCGTCCGGTCAAGAAATCGGATGGCAGCTGGACCTATTTCGCCCCCGATATCGCGTATCACTATGATAAGGTAAGCCGTGGCTTTGACGCGTTGATCGACGTGTTTGGGGCGGATCATGGCGGTTACGTCAAGCGGATGAAAGCGGCTGTTTCGGCTCTGTCCGATGGCAAAGTGCCGCTGGATATCAAGCTGACCCAGCTGGTGAAACTGTGGAAGAATGGTGAGCCATTCAAGATGTCCAAGCGGGCAGGGAACTTTGTCACTCTGCGTGATGTGGTCGATCAGGTTGGTCCGGACGTGACCCGGTTTGTCATGCTGACCCGCAAGAACGACGCGCCGTTGGACTTCGATTTCGACAAGGTGCTGGAACAGAGTCGCGAGAACCCCGTATTCTATGTGCAATATGCCCATGCCCGCGTCATGAGCGTTCTGCGCCGCGCCGCTGAGGCTGGAATTGCGGCTGATGACGCAGCGCTTGCCGGGGCCGATTTACGCAAGAACGATCACGCTTCGGAACTGACCGTCGCCAAGAAACTGGCCGAATGGCCACGTCTGGTGGAAATCGCCGCGCGCACCAACGAGCCGCACCGTGTTGCCTTCTATCTGTATGAACTTGCAGGGGATTTCCACGCGCTGTGGAACAAGGGCAATGAAGAAACCCAGTTGCGTTTCATTCAGGATGGCGATGTTGCCACAAGCCAGTCAAAAATCGCACTGGCCCGGGCCGTTTCTGTTGTGATTTCAGCGGGCTTGGGTATTCTTGGCGTTACCCCGGCGCAGGAGATGCGGTAACAAATATCGCCCGAACCGCCGGTACGAGGTAGGCAAGAAATGACCCGCGCGCCTTAATTTCAGGCGCTAAACGGGCAGTGAGGCGGACATGGCGAGTTACGATTACTCGGGGCACCAAAGCCCCGAGCAGATTCATTACCCGAATCAGGCGCATCCTGAGGATGCGTATGAGTATCCCGAGGATATGCAAAACTATGACGCGCCGCGCGGCACGTTTGGACTGGGCCAGATGGTTAACGTTCTTGGGGCTGTTGCATCCTTGGCGTTGGTCGCTGGTGTCGGCTTTTGGGGGTATCAACTGGTCATGCGGGATGTAAGTGGCGTGCCCGTTGTGCGCGCAGCCGAAGGGCCGATGCGCGTGCAGCCGGAAAACCCGGGCGGCACTCCCGCAGATCACCAGGGGCTGGCCGTGAATGCCGTTGCGGCCGAAGGCACCGCCGCCGCCCCGGCGGATCGTCTGATCCTTGCGCCGCGCCCGGTATCGCTGACTGCAGAAGACTTGCCCGGTGGTGATCTGAAGCCAACCCCGGCGCTGCATGTGGTGGAACAGCCGATCTCAACCCAGGAAGCCGCGCGACTCCGCCAGAATGCAGTAGACGCGCTGGTGGCGGAACTGGCAGGTGAGGCGGCCAAAACCCAACAAGAGTTTGAAGAGGGTGTGCAGGTTGCATCGCTGTCCACGCCCGAGGAAGAACCGGCAATCGATCCTGCCGATTTTGCCGCGGCCTTGCCGGACCCGGCTATTGCCGAATTGCCGGGGGTCCGCAGGTCGTTGCGCCCGGCTAAACGCCCGGCACGCAGTCAAGTTTCGCCCAGCGAAGCGTCTGAGGGCGCCATCAACGCCGCCGTCAAGGCTGCGGTTGGCTTGGATGCCGATCCCGATACGCTGACCAAAGGCACACGCCTTGCGCAGCTTGGGGCCTATGACAGTACTCAGGTGGCCCAGGCCGAATGGGATCGTCTGAGTGGTCGGTTCGGTGAATATATGGATGGAAAGCAACGCGTTATTCAGAAAACTTCAAGCGGCGGCCGAACCTTCTATCGTCTGCGCGTTCTGGGTTTCGAAGACCTGAGTGACTCGCGCCAGTTCTGTGCTGCGCTGGTCGCTCAAGGGGCCGATTGCATCCCGGTAGCCGTGCGGTGAAATTTGGCGCCACGATCACCGACGCCGAAGGCCTGCGCCTGACGCAGGAGGAAAGAGACCTGTTTCGCCAGATGAACCCGTTTGGGTTCATCCTGTTTGCCCGCAACATCGAAAGCGCCGATCAGGTGCGTGCCTTGTGCGATGATTTCCGCGAGGCGGTTGGTCGTAATTGCCCCATCACCATTGATCAGGAAGGCGGGCGCGTGCAGCGCCTGCGCGCACCTCTGGCCCGCGAATGGCTGCCACCGTTGGATCACGTGACGCGTTCAGGCGATCAGGCCGAGCGGGCCATGTATCTACGCTATCGCCTGATTGCTGACGAACTGTTCAGCTTGGGTATCGACAGCAACTGCGCCCCCATGGTTGATGTGGCGCGGTCGGATACGCACGCTTTTCTGAAGAACCGCTGCTATGCTTCTGATCCTGATAAGATTTCCCAGATCGGTAAGGCCGTGGCAGAAGGGCACTTGGACGGGGGCGTTCTGCCAGTAATCAAACATTTGCCCGGTCATGGTCGTGCTACGCTGGACAGCCACTATGACCTGCCGCATGTTGATCTGCCGATGGACACGTTGGACATCAGCGATTTCGCACCCTTCCGCGCCCTGAACGATTTGCCGATGGGGATGACCGCGCATCTGGTATACGATCAGATCGACCCGCAACCAGCTACGATTTCTAAGACCATGATGGGTGTGATCCGTGAAAAGATCGGGTTCAACGGGCTGATCATGACCGACGATATCGGGATGAAAGCGCTGAGCGGTACGCCGGCCGATGTGTCACGTCAGGCCATTCAGGCAGGCTGCGACGTTGTTCTGCATTGCAACGGCAGTTTTACGGACCGTGCCGAAGTGATGGAATCCGCCGGAGAGATGACGGATCAGGCACAAGCCCGCGCAGAACAGGCGCTGGCGATGCGCAAACCTCCTCAGGAACTTGACATCCCTGCCGCCGAGGCTGAACTATCTGCCCTAATGGGCGGGCAGGTATATGAACGATAACCTTTTCAACGAAGACCCTGTCTCGGTCGCGGATCGTCTTGCGGCCGAAGCGCTGATTGTTGATGTCGACGGGTTCGAAGGTCCGCTGGATGTTCTGCTGACCCTGTCGCGTACGCAGAAGGTTGATCTGAGGAAAATCTCGGTTCTGGCACTTGCGCAGCAGTACTTGACCTTTGTCGAAAAGGCGCGGGCGCTGAGGATCGAACTGGCCGCCGACTATCTGGTCATGGCGGCCTGGCTGGCCTTCTTGAAATCTCGTTTGCTGCTGCCACCTGATCCCGATGACGAAGGGCCGTCGGGCGAGGAACTGGCAGCGCATCTTGCGTTTCAGTTGGAGCGCCTTCAGGCCATGCGCGACGCTGCCGCGCGTTTGATGGCGCGCGATCAGTTGGGTCGCGATTTCTTTAGGCGCGGGCAGGGCGAAGATATCACCCGCATCCGAACCGTAACCTATTCCGCCACGCTGCTGGATCTGATGCAGGGTTATGCCCGTATCCGCACCCGTGATGAGTTCCGCCCCTTTGTGATGGATCGCGATGCTGTATTCACAATGGAGCAGGCGCTGGAACGGATGCGTCCGTTGATCGGGTTTGCCGGGACGTGGACCGATATGGAGACCTATCTGCCTGACGGCTGGGATGCCGACCCAGTACGCCGCAGGTCAGCAACAGCGGCGACCTTTGCGGCCTCGTTGGAGCTGGTGAAAGAAGGACATATGGAGATGAAGCAGAGCGAGACATTTGCTCCGATCCATCTGCGCAAGAGGACCGAAACACGTGACTGACGCCCCTGAAGAAACCGGCACACTGTTCGAAGCACCTCCGCTGGCGGAACAAGAGCGTATGGTCGAGGCCGTGTTGTTCGCCAGCTCTGAGCCGGTGACAATCGCGGATCTGGAAGCCCGAATGCCCCATGGCAGCGATGCGGCGCAAGCAGTTGAATTGCTTCAAAAACGCTATGAAGGACGCGGCGTGCGTGTGGTGCGTGTCGGTGATGCCTGGGCCATCCGCACGGCCCCTGATTTGGGTTTTCTGATGCAGAAGGAAACGGTCGAGACCCGCAAGCTCAGCCGCGCCGCGATCGAAACGCTGGCCATCGTCGCTTATCATCAGCCCTGCACGCGGGCCGAGATCGAGGAAATCCGGGGCGTGTCGGTTTCACGCGGAACCATCGACCAGTTGCTCGAGATGGAGTGGATCAAACTGGGCCGCCGCCGCATGACCCCGGGCCGTCCAGTGACCTTTGTGGTTACGCCCGAATTCTTGGACCACTTTGGTCTGGAAAATGCGCGTGACTTGCCGGGGCTGAAAGAGTTAAGGGCCGCGGGGCTTCTGGAGAACCGGCCTCCACCGGGTGCTATTCCGTTGGGTGAAGGGCCCGAGGATGAGGTCGACGAAGACCAGACCGAGCTGTTCGAGGAAGAGTGATCGCGCAGCCCTTTTATTGCCGCACAAACCGCATATCTTTGAGCGAGAAGACACGGAGTTGAGCGATGAATGCAAACCGGATCATCGATATGATTGTGCGTCAGGTCATGCGCCGTTTGGTCAATAAGGGTGTGAACAAGGGCATCGACATGGCCAGCCGAAAGGGCGACAGATCGGGCACGTCGAAAGGGCCCAGGCAAGTCAGCGCGCCACGCCATGCGCAGAGCCTGAGGCAAGCACAGCGTGTGACCCGGCAAATGCGCCGGTTCATGAAGTTTTAAGGTTTAGCTTACAGCTTTGAAGTGCTTCGACAGTTTCAAACCCTGACCCTGATAGTTCGAGGCGATGCCTGCGCCGTATAGCTGCGTGGGCATTTCGGTCATTTTCTCGTAGACCAGACGCCCGACAACCTGCCCATGCTCCAGCACGAACGGTGCTTCGTGGCAGCGTACCTCAAGCACACCTCGGGATCCGGCCCCACCGGCAGCGGCATGGCCAAAACCGGGGTCAAAGAACCCGGCATAGTGCACTCGGAATTCACCAACCATCGCCAGATAGGGTGCCATTTCAGCGGCGTACATTGGTGGAATGTGCACCGCCTCACGGCTGACAAGGATATAGAACGCGCCGGGGTCCAGGATGATGCAGCCATCCTTGGTGCGCACTTCTTCCCAATAGTCCTGCGGGTCGTATTCGCCGATACGATCCAGATCGATCACGCCGGTGTGTGGCTTGGCACGGTAGCCAACCAGATCGGTATCGGGAAGTTGCAGATCAACGGAAAAGCCCAAACCGTCCTGAATGACGGCAGGACCATCCACCAGTGGCGACTCGACGTGCAAAGCCGTCAACTCGGCATCCGAGAGCACGGCCTGACCCTGACGGAAACGGATCTGGTTCAAGCGCATCCCGGGCCGCACCAAAACCGAGAAGGAACGCGGGCAGATTTCCGCATAGAGCGGTCCCGTATATCCCGCAGGCACCCGGTCAAATTCGGAGCCGCCATCGGTGATGGTCCGGGTCAAAAGGTCCAGCCGCCCGGTCGAGCTTTTGGCATTTGCCACGGCACTGACATCCTCGGGCAGGGCGAGCGATTCCATCAGGGGCACCAGATAGACGCAGCCTTTTTCCAGAACAGCACCAGCCGAAATATCGATGCGGTGCATCTCGAACTCGGTCAAACGATCGGCGACGGTTCGCCCTTCGCCTGCAAGAAACGAAGCACGGACTCGGTAAGCGACTGTTCCCAGACGTAAATCAAGGCTAGCGGGTTGAATCTGTGCAGACAGAACGTCCGGGCTGGCGGTGATTTCGCTGCGCGCGATCATCGCCTCAATCTGTTGGTTCGGGCAAACACCTGTCATCTCGATCCCCTCTGGTGCCAGAGCGGGATCTGGCCTGTGTGCCATAAACGTCGGTGTGATTTGGTCGGGCTAGCAGGACTCGAACCTGCGACCTTCCGTCCCCCAGACGGACGCGCTACCAGGCTGCGCCATAGCCCGACGTTGGGGTGTTCATAAAGATTTTCCCGGCAGGGGCAAGAGGAAAACACTGCCTTTTTTTCCTAACTCGCCGCCTGTGTTTCCACACGGTCCAGCCAGTAACGCAGGTCTTTTGCGATCGGCGCGATGCGGCGCAGCAGGTCGTCGTCAAACTCGGCCCGGTTCCACGCCAGGGATGCGATTCCCCCGATCAAAGGGGCGGTATCAAGTTCAGGTTCCGAATCTGGCTTCTGAATGGCAGATGGGGCTGAGTCGATCCGAGCTTCTTCTTTCACCGATGGTGCAGAGGGCTCACCCAAATCCATATGGATCTGTTCAGTGGCGGCCGCGGGTTTCGGTTCAAATGGCACCACGGTGTCTTCAACAGGTAATGCCGGGTCAGGGGAGTGTTCGTCCAAAGACGGGGACAGCGATACGACATGTGCCACGCCTTGCTCGCGCAGGATGCGCTGAACGCCTTTGATGGTGATTCCGTCTTCGTGGAGCAGTTTTTTGATCCCCCCCAAAAGCCGCATGTCATTGGGGCGATAATACCGGCGTCCACCCGCGCGTTTGACCGGTTTCACCTGCGTGAACCGGCTTTCCCAGAAACGCAGAACATGGGCTTGAACACCAAGCCAATCCGCAACTTCGCTGATAGTGCGAAACGCGTCGGGAGACTTGCTCATATCTGCGAGACCTCGGGGTTACTTGCGATTCCCGGCAGCGACGCGATCCTTCATCAGATGCGACGGGCGGAACGTCAGCACGCGGCGCGGCTGAATCGGGACTTCTTCACCGGTTTTGGGGTTGCGACCAACGCGGGCGGTCTTGTCGCGTACACTGAAGGTGCCGAAGGACGAGATTTTGACCTGCTCACCACGAACCAGAGCGTCAGACATGTGGTTCAAGACGCTTTCCACCAGCTGCGCGCTTTCGTTTCGTGACAGTCCAACTTCACGAAAGACGGCTTCGCTCAGATCCATTCGAGTCAGTGTTTTGTCGCCCATGCCATTTCCCCTTGTTGATATCAGAGCATATGGCTATGGCAAATTCGCTGTCAATATCAATGAATTGCAAGAGGCTGTGTAAGCCGGTTTGCGCCGGTTACCAGCGCAGAACCACCGCGCCCCATGCCAGCCCACCACCAATGGCTTCGGTTACGATCAGGTCACCTTGCTTGATCTGGCCGCGCTGTTTGCCGACTGACAGCGCCAAAGGAATTGACGCAGCCGAGGTGTTACCGTGATCCTGAACCGTGACCACAACATTTTCCATCGGCAGGCCCATTTTCTTGGCGGTGCCCTGAATGATCCGGATATTGGCCTGATGCGGAACGATCCAGTCCACATCCGCATTGCTGAGGCCCGCACGATCCAAAGCCGTTTCCGCAGTTTTCGTAAGTTTTTCAACGGCATGGCGGAATACCTGGTTGCCTTGCATACGTAGGTGCCCGGTGGATTGGGTTGATACGCCCCCATCCACATAAAGAAGATCCTTGTAACGGCCGTCCGAATTCAGGTCGGTTGCCAGAATGCCGCGATCTGCGGCGGTGCCTTCGCCCTCTTGCGCTTCGAGCACCAAAGCTCCCGCGCCGTCGCCGAAGAGGACACAGGTGGATCGATCGGTCCAGTCCATGATCCGAGAGAACGTCTCGGCGCCGATCACCAGCACACGCTTGGCCTGACCGGAAACAATCAGCGCATTTGCGTTGGAAAGTGCAAAAACGAATCCTGCGCAAACCGCCTGTATGTCAAAGGCGAAGCCATTGGTCATGCCAAGCTGCGCCTGAACCATGGTCGCAGCAGACGGAAAGGTCAGATCAGCGGTTGAAGTCGCAACAATGATGGCGTCAATATCGTCCGCGCTCAAGCTGGCGTCTTCCAAAGCGGCCTCTGCCGCCTTTGTCGCCAGATCCGAGGTGGTCTCATCCTCGGCGGCAAAGTGGCGGCGCTCAATGCCCGAGCGGGTGCGGATCCATTCGTCGGTTGTGTCCAGCGTTCTCTCAAACTCGGAATTGGGAACGATGCGTTCCGGCAAATAATGCCCGACACCTACTACAACTGAACGGCCTGCCATTTTGGGGTACTGCCTTTTTTTGGTTATTTATCGGTCTGCGGCGCTGATTGCGCGGCATCTTGTGCAAGCTGGGCCGTGGATGCAACCCGCGCGGCTAATTTTTCAGAAAAGCCCGATTGCGCCAGAGTAAAGGCCAGCTTGATCGCCGCCGATACGCCAGTCGCATCTGCGCCGCCATGGGATTTCACAACGGTGCCGTTCAGACCCAGAAACACACCGCCGTTCACGCGCCGCGGGTCGATACGCTTTTTCAAGCGATTCAGCGAGGTGATCGCAAGGATCGATGCCAATCGGGACAACGGAGAATACTTGAAGGCCTGGCGCAACAGATCACCGATCAGGCTGGCCGTCCCTTCGCCGGTTTTGATTGCAACATTTCCGGTAAACCCATCCGTGACAATGACATCTGCCCTGTCACCGGGAATGTCGCTGCCTTCGACAAAGCCCACAAATTCGAAATTCGCCTGGTCCGCGAATTTCGCGATCATCGCGTGGGCTTCTTTCAGTTCGGCGCGCCCTTTGTGTTCTTCGGTGCCGACATTCAGCAAGCCGATCCGGGGCCGTTTCAATGCCATGCCGTTGCGCGCGTATGAGGCACCCATCAGGGCATATTGCAGCAAATCCTTGGAGTCGGCACGGACATCTGCGCCCACGTCAAGCATCACATTGAAGCCTTGTGGGTTGCGTGAAGGCCACAGAATCGCAATGGCCGGGCGGTTCACACCCGGCAGTTTGCGCAAGCGCATCATCGACAACGCCATCAGCGCGCCCGTATTGCCGCAGGACACCGCCCCATGTGCTTCGCCTTGGCGTACAGCCTCAAGCGTGGACCACATCGAGGTTTGCTTGCCGTTGCGCACAACCTGGCTGGGCTTGTCCTCCATCGTGACCACATCGGGGCAATCACGAAAAACGACGCGTCCTTCCAGGACACGCCGTTTGGCGACAAGCTTACGTAAAACCTGTTCGGGCCCGTGCAACAAAAATCCGATATCCGGGTTCTTGTCGGCTGATTTTGCCAGACCTGCAACAACCACTGCGGGACCTGCGTCCCCGCCCATAGCGTCGACCGAGATGGTGATCCGTCCGGCGTGCGTGGGCTGTTCAGTCATGCCTCGGTCTGCGCTCAATCAGGCTTAGGCTGCGTCTTCGTCCAGATCGATTTCGTCGGCTTGTGCGACGACTTCACGATCATCATAGTGGCCGCAGGATGCGCAAACGTGGTGCGGGCGCTTCAGCTCGCCACAGTTCGGGCATTCGTTCGGGTTTGCAGCAACCAGAGCGTCGTGTGCGCGGCGGTTGTTGCGACGCGACTTGGAAACTTTGTTCTGTTGGACGGCCATGGTCTCAACCTTTGTCTACTGTGGGTCAGCAGATTCGCCGCCGACCGGGTTTCATACTTCGTTTTATCGTGGTTTGACGCGCGTTTAGGGGACCAGCCCCGCAATGTCCAACCCAAATTTCCGATGAGCGCGCGAAAATACTGCGATTCTCGACATGTTCAAGCGATTTTTCTGACCGCCTGCTATGACAGGAAATCAGACTGCTGTCACTCGTCTTTTTTCAGCACATCGCGCAATCCTGCCAATCCTGCAAAGGGCTTGGCATCTTCGTCGGTCATGGGTTTTTTGCCGGGTTCTGTATAGTCTACCTGACCCAGTTCGACGCCGTCCTTGCGCGGATATTGGGGCAGAGCCAGCGACAGCGCCTCGACCATCACCAAAGCCGGGTCAATCTCGGGGCCCAACTGTTCGGATTCGTCCTCTTCGGGAATTTCGAACTCTGGCTCGTCAGGGTCGGTCCAGTCCGCCAGAAACGTCCGTTGTACGGGAATGTCGATTCGTGTGGTTACGGGATCAAGCGTCACGACACAGGGCTGAATAACGGTTGCACCCAGTTTACCGTTCAGAACCCAGTCACGTTTGCCTTGGGCGCGGACCTCTCCGACAAAGCTGAGCTTGCGCAGACTCAGCAGGCCTAGATCCTGCCGAATCTCGTCAAGAGCCGCAGCAGCAGGGCGCAGATCGAAGGGCGTGGGGGCATTCTGGGGCAGGTCGGCCACACGAAGTGATGTAAGGTTGCTCATTTGTGAGCCTTTCTATGTGTTGAACCGTGGCAGCGGTTTCTGTAATCGGATAGAAGCCGCAAGAGGCCAAGGCAAGAGGGTGCGCATGTTGAAGGTAGTGAACCGGTTGAAACCAGCGACGAAATCGCTTGTGTTTGTTGCCTGTCTGGCTGCGATTGGCGCCTGTACGCCGATCTTCAAGAATCACGGCTATGTACCGCCGGCCGAAGATCTGGCCGAAATCAAAGTGGGCGTCGACACGCGCGACAGTGTGGAAGAGGCCATCGGCGCGCCGGGTGCGTCAGGTGTCGTGCGGGATTCCGGTTTCTATTACGTGCGCTCGCGGGTGCGCCATTACGGCCCGAAACGGCCCGAAGTTGTATCGCGCGAACTGGTGGCCATCAGCTTTGACCAGCGTGGTGTCGTCAGCAACATCGAGCGCTTTGGACTGGAAGACGGTCTGGTCATTCCCCTGGAACGCCGCGTGACCGATTCCAACGTCCAGGACAAAGGCTTCCTGCGTCAGCTGCTTGGCAATATCGGCAACTTCAACCCGGCCAATATCCCGGGCGTGAACAACTAATCCGGTCTGCCACCTTGTGAGAGTCACAAGACAGTCACATGTCTTGTGTTAACGAGGCCTTGACGGCAACAATGGGTTTGCAACCGTGGAGGATGCGACCGTGGCGACTGCAGTTTTGCTCAGCAAAGGGCGCTATCGCGCGCGACTTGCACAGTCGGCAGAGGATATCGAGGCTGCACAACGGTTGCGGACGTTGGCCTTCGGCACGCGGCAACTGGACCGCGACGATTTCGACGCACGATGCAGCCATATTCTGGTCGAAGATACGCGTTCAGCGGGCCAACTGGTCTGTTGTTTCCGGATGCTGACCATGGATCATGGTGGCGAAATCGGGCGCAGCTATTCGGCCCAGTTCTACGACCTGAGCTCGCTGGAGGATTTCAGTGGCCGCATGGTCGAGATGGGACGGTTTTGCATTCATCCTGATCACAGCGATCCCGACATCCTGCGCGTGGCGTGGGGTGCCATGACAGCCTATGTAGATCAGAACGGTGTTGAGATGCTGTTTGGATGCTCGTCCTTTGCCGGTACCGAGACTGAGCAGTATCTAGACGCGTTTGCAATGCTCAAGCATCGTCATCTGGCACCGAAACGATGGCTGCCACGAGTAAAAGCCCCGAATGTTTTTCGCTTTGCTGCGCGTCTGCGGCGCAAGCCAGATGCCAAAAAGGCAATGTTGCGGATGCCACCTTTGTTGCGCACCTATCTGATGATGGGCGGTTGGGTCAGTGATCATGCGGTTGTAGATCGTCACATGAACACACTTCATGTGTTCACCGTGCTGGAAATCGGAGCGATTCCCCCGGCGCGCAAACGTCTGTTGCGGGCGGTGGTCGGGTAGATTGAGTATTTCCGAAAAGGTGAAGCAGAGGCGTTGACGCATTGTGTCAGCCGGTTTAGCTGGCGGTCATGGCGAGAATTCCTTTATTGCAGATGTCCGGCATTTCCCTGACTTTCGGGGGCGATCCGGTGTTTTCCGAACTTGATCTGGTAGTCCAACCTGGTGACCGCGTGGCGCTGGTCGGGCGCAACGGGTCGGGTAAGTCTACCTTGATGAAGGTGATGGCCGGATTGGTTGAGGCCGATCGGGGGGAGATTGTCATCCCGCCCGGAAAATCCGTGGGATATATGGAGCAGGACCCAACGATGGAAGGGTTTGCGACACTGGGTGACTATGCCTCCAGCGGGTTGGAGCCAGGCGAGCTCTACAAGGTTGAACGCGCAGGTGAAGGGTTAAAGTTTGACCCGTCCCGCCCCGTTGAGACGGCATCGGGTGGCGAGCGGCGGCGGGCGGCGCTGGCCAAGCTGATGGCCGAGGCACCGGATCTGATGTTGTTGGACGAGCCCACAAACCACTTGGATATCGAAGCCATTGCGTGGCTGGAGCGCGAGGTTGGGTCAACCCGTGCGGCTTTTGTACTGATCTCGCACGACCGTGCGTTTTTGCGCGCGTTGACGCGGGCGACACTCTGGATTGATCGGGGCGCTGTTCGACGGCATGAGCAAGGTTTTGAAGCGTTTGAGACCTGGCGGGACAAGGTGTGGGAAGAGGAAGACCAGCAACGCCACAAGCTGAACCGCCTGATCAAGTCCGAAGCGAAATGGGCGGTTGAGGGCATCAGCGCCCGACGCAAGCGCAACCAAGGCCGGGTGCGGGCCTTGCAGTCCCTGCGAGCCGAAAAAGCAGCGCAGATCAAACGGCAGGGCTCGGCTGCCATGACGTTGGAATCGGGGCCAAAGTCGGGCCGTAAGGTGATCGAGGCCAGGGGCTTGGCCAAAGGGTTTGGCGACAAGCAGATTGTTCGGAGTTTTGACCTGCTGGTGCAGCGCGGCGATCGCGTGGCATTTGTCGGGCCCAACGGGGTGGGTAAGACCACGCTGCTGAAAATGTTGCTGGGTCAGGTTGAACCGGATGAGGGCTCGGTGTCGTTGGGCACGAATCTTGAGATCGCGGTTTTCGACCAGACACGCGCGCAGTTGGATCCTGAGATGTCCCTTTGGGACAGCCTTACCGGCGACCCCGAGATGCGGGTGTCAGGAAAGGCCGATCAGGTGATGGTTGGCGGGCAACCCAAACATGTGGTGGGGTATCTCAAGGAATTCCTGTTTGACGAAGGTCAGGCAAGAGCGGCCGTTAAGTCCTTGTCAGGTGGGGAAAAAGCAAGGTTGTTGCTGGCCAAGCTGATGGCGAAATCCTCGAACCTTCTGGTATTGGACGAACCAACCAACGATCTGGATGTTGAGACGCTGGATCTGTTGCAGGAGCTTTTGGACGATTACGACGGAACGGTTCTGTTGGTCAGTCACGATCGGGATTTTCTAGACCGGGTGGCAACGACCACGATTGCGATGGAAGGGAATGGTCGCGCAACGGTCTATGCCGGAGGGTGGTCGGACTATATCGCGCAACGTGGCGATGTCGCTGGGAAAAAAGAAGAAAAAGCAAAAGCTTCAAAGCCAAAGGTCAAGCAAGAGGCGAAGCCGAAATCGGGTTTGTCTTTTTCGGAAAAGCACAGGTTGGAGAAGCTGCCTGCCGAAATCGCGCGCCTTGAGGCCGAGATCGCCAAGCTGGAAGAGCTGATGTCCGACCCAGAGTTGTTCACCCGCGAGCCGGTCAAGTTTCAGAAAGCCACCGACGCGCTGGTCGAACGTCAGGAAAAGCTGTCGGCGGCCGAGGAAGAGTGGCTGGTGCTGGAAGAAAAAGCCGAAGGCGCCTGAGCGCCATCGGCGGAGCGAACCGAGTTTAGTCGATTTTCGTCATCTCGCTCAGCGTGAATTCTGCAACCGCGCCGTCTGTCGCCTGCATATAAGCGGCAAGATGGGGTGCATTCATGTGGGTTTGCCACAGTTCCCACGTTTCCCAGTTTTCGTAAAAGACAAAAAAACCGGGAGTCGAGGTATCCACATGCAAGTCGTACTGGATGCAACCTTCTTCAGCACGGGTGATGGGGATGAGCTTTTCAAGCTCGGTGCGGACAAGCTCTTCTTTGCCTGGATTGGCGGTGATTTGCGCGAGAATGGTCAGGGCCATGATGTCTCCTTACTGGGCTCGGTTGCGATGAACCGAGATATGTGTGACACCATCAAATCACGCAAGTACGCACTATTTGTGCGGGTAGGTACCATTTGTATACTGTCTGAGGCAGGAGGTCGGTGTGGATCGATTTGAAAGATACGACTGCAGCGGAGGTTGCCCGGTCGAAGCCGGGCTGGAGCAGATATCGGGCAAGTGGAAGGGCTTGGTGATCTATCATCTTCTTGGTGGCACGATGCGCTTTAACGCGTTAACCCGCGCATTGGGCACGGTGACCCAGCGCAGCCTGACCAAGCAGCTACGCGAGCTTGAGGCAGATAGAATCGTGCATCGCCAAGTTTATGCAGAGGTGCCGCCCAGAGTGGAGTACAGCCTGACCGAAAAAGGGCAGGCGCTGCGCCCGGTGATCGAGGCGCTGGCGGATTGGGGGCAGAATAAGGTTATGGGTGGGGCTGGATAGGCCGGGCAGGGTTTCCGGCAACGGTTTCGCCGGGCTGGACATCCTTTGTCACGACACTCCCGGCGCCAATCGTGGCATTGTCGCCGACAGTGATGCCGGGTAGCAGAATCGCGCCTCCGCCCACCCAGACATGCCTGCCAATTGTGACCGGCAAGCCGATTTCCAGTCCTTTTGCCCGATCCGCCGGGTCTTTGGCGTGGTGGGCGCAGTAGATCTGGACATTGGGGCCGAACATCGTGTCGTCTCCGATCCGTATTGGGGCCGTGTCCAGCACGACACAACCGGCGTTGAAATAGACCCGGTTGCCCAGATGGATGTTCATCCCATAAGCACAATGGAACGGAGCTTCGAGGAAGCACGCCTCGCCGACATGGCCCAGCAGTGTATGCAACTCGGGCGCCATCACTCCGCGCGTGTCGGGTGGGCAGGTGTTGTGCGCGTGAACTGCGCGCCTTGCCTGCGCACGCAGAGCATCCAGTTCCGAATCCAGACAGCAATACCACTGTCCGGACTGCATCTTCTCAAGTTCCGACATGGCGAAGGTTTAGCGCATCCGCAATGCACCGTCGATGCGGATAACTTCTCCGTTCAGATAACCCATCTCGACGATGAAGCCGGCCAATCGTCCGTATTCCTTCGGATCGCCCAAGCGAGCAGGGCTCGGGACGTCAGCGGCCAGCTGTTGCTGTACCTCTTCGGGCAGACCGGCCAGCATCGGGGTCATGAAGATGCCCGGCGCGATGGTCATGACCCGAATGCCGGTCGAGGCCAGATCACGGGCCATCGGCAGCGTCATGCCAACAACACCACCTTTCGAAGCGGCATAAGCCGCCTGACCCTTTTGCCCGTCATATGCAGCGATGGAGGCGGTGTTGATGATCACACCACGTGCACCGTCTGCTTCGGGGTCATTCTTTGCCATCTCGGCAGAGGCCAGGCGCGAAACGTTGAAGGTACCGACGAGGTTGATATCAATTGTGCGCTGGAAGGCGTCCAGAGGGTGGGGGCCATCCTTGCCAACCGTCTTGATGCCATAAGCGATGCCCGCGCAATTCACGGTTGCGGTGATCTTGCCCATCTTGTCCATGCCCAAGCGCACGGCAGCTGCCACCGAATCCTCATCAGTGACATCGGTCTGCGCAAAATGCCCGCCGATTTCACCGGCAACCTGAACGCCGCGATCTGCGTCCCGGTCCAGAATGGTGACCTGCGCACCTTGGGCGGCAAAATGACGGGCCGTGGCTTCGCCCAGACCGGACGCGCCGCCGGTGACAAGGGCGGCTGTGGTGGACAGGTGCATGGTGAACTCCTCCCAGAGATATGAACGATTGTTCAATAACTGGTTCGCGGGTGCGGTGTCCACAGTTTTGACGAAATGGATGGCCCGGTGGCCCGCGTCGCCAAACCCGAACCAAAAAACGTTCCTGAAGACAAGTTAATCCAGTCCTCACGAAAACGCGCCTGTTTGTGAGTGAAGACTTCAAGGCCGTCATGTGTTTTTTCACCAGGAGGTCCTGATATGGTTATGAGTAAGAAACAAACGCTGGGCGCTGTACTTGTCGCGCCTGTTTTTGGATTGGTGATGATTGGCAGTGCATCTGCTGCACCGGAAACCTGCACGGGGAAAACGGCCCGCAGCCTGGCCAATGCCGGGGATTACGCGGGGTTGTGTGATTGCGTTCAGGTGACCCCAAGTTTTCTGGAGAGGCTTCAGAAACGTTCGGATTTGGAGACAACGTTGGAAGTGACCGGGGCACAGTGCCCGGGTCTCGCCGCGCTACTGACGGATTTGCCGACGGCAAGCCTGTCGGGTTCAAATGAAAACCGTGGAGAAAGCCGAGGGTCTGAGCCGCAAGGCGAGGCGTTTGCAGAGGCGGCAAGTCCGGGGTCGCCGGGCGGCGGCCAACCCGGTGGTGGCGGTGAACCCGGCGGTGGCGGCGAACCCGGTGGTGGCGGTGAACCCGGCGGTGGCGGTGAACCCGGTGGTGGTGGTGAACCCGGTGGCGGCGGTGAACCCGGCGATGGTGGTGAACCCGGTGATGGCGACGGAAAAGGTGGCAAAGGCGGCGGTAAAGGCGAAGGTAAAGGGAAAGGCGGCAAAGGCGGCGACGGAAAAGATAAAAATGGCGACGGCAGAGGTGAAGGCAAAGGTAAAGGCGGTAAGGGTGGCAGCAAAGGTAACAACGGCAGTGGGAATGGCGGAGAAGGCAGCAGCCCGGGCCGTGGTAACAACGCCAACAACGACGAAGGCGACAATGACCGAAACGGTCGTGGCGGCGGTCGAAGTGGCGGAAAAGGCCTTAGGTAATCATCCCGTCTTATGAAGCAGTACGGCCACCCGATCGGGTGGCCGTTATCCTGTTCGGTCTCTTCAGATTGAGATCGTATCAGCCGAGTTGAACCAGTGCGTGGCGCTTTTTGCCTGCGCTTAGCTTGATCGGCGATGACAGGGCGCCTGCGTCGATCATCAGCCCGGCATCGGTCAGCGGTGCGTCATCCAGCTTGGCGCCGTTCTCGGCGATCAGGCGCTTGGCTTCTTTACCGGATTTAGCCAGGCCGGATTTGACGATCAGTTGCACGACAGAGATCGGCAGGTCCGCGGCGTTGAGGGTAAGTGTCGGAAGGTCGTCGCCTACGCCACCTTTTTCGAACACTTCGCGCGCGGTGGCTTCGGCATTGGCCGCAGCTTGTGCACCGTGCAGCAGTGTCGTGACCTCATTGGCCAGACGAATCTTGGCCTCGTTGATCTCGGACCCGGCAAGCGCGCCCAGACGATCGCACTCATCCACCGGCAATTCAGTGTAAAGCTTCAGGAACCGGCCCACATCCGCGTCGGTGGTATTGCGCCAGAACTGCCAGAACTCATAAGGCGAGCGCATCTCGGCGTTCAGCCAGACCGCACCGTCCTGCGACTTGCCCATTTTCTTGCCGTCGCTGGTGGTCAGCAGGGGTGAGGTGAGGCCATAAATCTCGTGATCCAACACGCGGCGAGTCAGGTCAATCCCGTTGACGATATTGCCCCATTGGTCTGATCCACCCATCTGCAGAACACAGCCGTAACGGCGGTTCAGTTCCAGGAAGTCATAGGCCTGAAGGATCATGTAGTTGAATTCGAGAAATGACAGCGATTGCTCACGGTCCAACCTAGATTTCACCGATTCAAACGACAGCATCCGGTTGACCGAGAAATGTCGCCCGATGTCGCGCAGGAAATCGAGGTAGTTCAGGTCATCCAGCCATTCGGCATTGTTCAGCATCAGCGCCTTGTTCTTGGCGTCTGTGTCATAGTCGATATAGGCTGCGAACACCTTTTTGATGCCCGCTATGTTTTCGTCGATCTGTTCGGGGCCCAGCAAGGGGCGCTCGTCCGCGCGGAACGAGGGATCACCGACTTTGGTCGTGCCGCCACCCATCAGCGTGATCGGCTGGTGACCGGTCTTCTGGAACCAACGCAGCATCATGATCTGGATCAGGCTGCCCACATGCAACGACTGTGCCGTTGCATCAAAGCCGATATAGGCCGGTTTGCACCCACTGATCAGCGCTTCGTCAAGGCCCTGATAATCGGTGCAGTCGGCGAGAAAGCCGCGCTCGATCATCGTGGCGATGAAATCCGATTTGGGGTGGTAGGTCATATCGTGCCCTTTGGGTTAATGTTGCGGGGCACTGTATAGGCGGCAGCGCCTAGGAGGAAAAGCCACCTTTTTTCCTTGGAGCCGGGTGTCGATCCGGCCACGCGGTTCGCGAAAAATAAGAGGCGCCGTATCAGAACGCTTGCGTTTTTGTGCAAACAAAAGGCAGTTTGACCAGGCTGCAACCCAGAGGTGAACCCAAGGACCCGGATGTGGCGAAGAAGACAGCCAGTTCAGGAGGCAGGCGTGGGCCAGACCATCAGCAAACACGGGGTGATCCGGGCACTGGGCGCAATGTCGGGCACCTCGATGGACGGCGTGGACGCCGCGATCGTCGAGACCGACGGGCACCGGATCATGGGGTTTGGGCAAAGCGGCTATCGTGCCTACTCGGACGCTGAACGCGACGTGCTGCGGGCGGCAATGGGACAGTGGCACGGGCCTGAAGTCGATGCGGCTGCCGAGATGGTCACATTCGCCCATGCCGAGGCGTTGTCTGAATTCGAAGAAGTCGACGTGATCGGTTTTCACGGTCAGACCCTGGCGCATGAGCCGCACGGGCGTGGAACTTTGCAGGTGGGCGATGGTCTGGGGTTGGCGCAGGCGTTGGGTCGCCCGGTGGTTTGGGACTTCCGCAGTGATGATGTGGCGATGGGGGGCGAGGGTGCGCCGCTGGTACCGTTCTTTCATTTTGCCTGTGCCAAGTGGTTCGGCGCGGATCGGCCCCTGTGTTTCCTGAATCTGGGTGGGGTTGGCAACCTGACGTATGTTGATCCGTCCTTTGACGGCCCCGAAGTGCCGGGTGCCTTGCTGGCCTTTGATACCGGACCCGCCAATGCGCCCGTTGACGATCTGATGCAAGCCCGGTTGGGGCTGCCCATGGATCGGGACGGGGCGCTTGCGCGCGAAGGCACCGTCGAAATGGGGGCGCTGGAACTGTTTCTGGCCGAACCGTTTTTTGCCCGAATGCCACCGAAGTCATTGGACCGAAATGATTTTGCGGAAATGATAGGTCTTGTACGGGAGTTGAGTGATGCGGACGCCGTGGCGACCCTGACCGGGATGTGTGCCGCGGGCGTTGTGCAGGGGATGGAGCACTGCCCGAAACCTCCGTCTTGTGTGCTGGTCACCGGGGGCGGGCGTCATAATCCGGTTTTGATGGAGATGCTGCGCGTGTCGTTGGACTGCCCGGTCGAACCGGTCGAGGCGGTGGGGTTGGATGGCGACATGCTTGAGGCGCAGGCCTTTGCCTATCTGGCGGTGCGCGTGGCGCGCGGCCTGCCGACCTCTTGCCCCGGAACGACCGGCGTACAGGCGCTGGTTGGGGGCGGGGTTGTCAGTTCAGTTTCAATGGACGCTGTAGGCTAACGCCAGCTGGAAAACAGTTCAAAATAACAACTTGTTGTGCGACGGTGGCCCCGGACCCATGAATTGAGGGCAAGGCATTATGGCGACAAAAGCAGAGCTTGAAACGGAGTTAGAGCAATTACGGGAGCGAAACGCGACGTTGGAGGCGCGGGTCGAACAAGACCCGGCCCCCAAGGAAAAGCCCGAACGTACCAAGTCATCCGATGAAATCCGGAAACTGTTGGAAGAGCACGGGATCGACCTGAGCCAAGCGCAGTCACTGGGAGAGGATGTGGTCGAGGAATTCGGTCGCTTGCAGAAGGACTATCCGATCACAGCGCTGCTGATTGCGTTTTCGCTTGGCTATGTTGTCGGGCGCGCAGGGTTAGGAGGAGCCTCATGAGCAGATTAAGCAGAAATCTGGTAGCGATCTACCGAACAGAACGTCTGATCGCACGCCGCCGTTTGGCCGTGGTTCAGCAGCAGACGATACTGATGGGGATTGCAGGCATCGCCGCTTTTTCGGCCCTGGTGCTTTTGAATGTCTCGCTGTTCTTTGCCCTTCAGAACACGATGTCACCAGCTTCGGCCGCGGCTTGGCTGGCCCTTGGAAATCTGGTGGTTGCCGGGGTGCTGGTTCTGATCGCGCGGCGGAGCAGCATTGAAGATGAGGTCGCACCAGCAGTTGAAGTCCGCGACATGGCGATCGCGGACATCGAAGACGAGCTCGAAGAGATGGCGACAGAAGCGCGGGAGGTCGTGCAGGCCGTCAAGAGCATTGGGTCGAATCCTGTGGGGTCTCTGACGACGGTATTGGTGCCCCTGATCAGCATGTTGATCAAAAGCCGCAGTGGGGATTAGGGGGCTCTGCCCCCGTCGCGCAAGCGCGACTCCCCCGGGATATTTTTCGCCAGATGAAGAGCGGATTCTAAAAGCTCGGGAGGCTGTTGAACGCGAGGCAAAACAGGCCAAGCTCGGATACAATCCGCAGGTCTAACGGCAAACGGGCGCAC
The DNA here is from genome assembly GCF_059612325.1 of Ruegeria sp. CDSA021. NCBI lineage: Bacteria > Pseudomonadati > Pseudomonadota > Alphaproteobacteria > Rhodobacterales > Roseobacteraceae > Ruegeria > Ruegeria sp. CDSA021. The sequence goes on along the minus strand of NZ_JBXWQJ010000006.1, from coordinate 28,081 downwards.
CTTTGCGCTGGGCTGTGTCAAAGTGGAAATGCCCGGCGTGATAGCGATCTGCATCCGGGCCGAGCACGGTGCTGAAGACCCCACAAGCCCCGGTGTGCAACTGACGCAGAACCGCGCTTTGGGTGCTGTCATTCCATCCGTCCTGAACGGTGATCTGGGTGCCATCCTGAAGAACAAAGGTCGAGATATCGATGGCCCGACCGCGTGCGTGTTGCGATAGGCGCGCTCGCGGCTGGTTGTTCTGGGTTTTGCAGGCATAATGCCCAACAACCCGCATCCCCTTGAGCCCGCCACCCAAATCGGCAAAGGCGGGTTTGGCGGTGTTTTCGATCCATGTTTTCAGCGTAACCGCCGTCTGACAGTCCATCAGTGAAAACTGACTGAGCGCAACATCCGAAATCCGGTAGACCCTAACCGGGTTCGCGATGCCGCAGCCCCGGGCTTTGCTTGTCAGGGCTTTGCGTGCTTCCCCCAATATGGTCCAGTCGCCACATACGGCGCCGCGTTCGCGCATCCGGTCGCGCCCCTGTTCCAGTTGCTGGGTTGCGCAAGGGGGAAGATCTTCGGGAGTCTGCGCTGCGGGGGCGGCGTCGGTTGTTGTACCTGGCAGTGACACTTCGAGCGCTTCACCAGAATCGGCGCAGTCAGGACTGGCATTTGCATTCCCTGCATTAAGGCAGAGAAACAGAATTGTCAGACAGACCTGCTTCATACTCACTCGATACTCCGTCACACGCGGTTACGGGTACAGGATGGGCAACGTAGGGCCGTCTGTAAACTCAACTTTTCAGAGACTTTTGATGGTTGGGCTATTCCCGTGGGATGTCAAAGTCCGGTGCGGCCAGTTCAAATCCTTCGAAATCAAAGCCGGGGGAAACCGTGCAGCTGACCAGAGTGTATTCTCCTGTACTGTGTGCAGCCTGCCAATGGCCTTCAGGAACGATCAGCTGAGGCGCACCTTTTGACAGGTCAGGAGTCAGCAGATGATCGGCAGCAGGCCCTGCATCCGTCGCGCTCAGCGACAGGACCAGCGGTGCACCGGCGTGGTAGAGCCAAATTTCGGTCGCATCGACCCGATGCCAGTGGCTGCTTTCGCCCGCCTGCAACAGGAAATAGATGCAGGTTCCTGTGGGGCGGCCTGCGTTGTTGGCGCGCCAGGTTTCGGCATACCACCCCCCTTCGGGATGACGTTGGAGGTTCAGGTGGTCGATTATGTCTTGTGCGGTCATGAGTGCCCTCTTGGTTCGGCGCGATTATGCACGGGCACGCAAGATCCGCTATGGTATTCGTGAGCCTGAGGAATATGTATTGCAACATGACCCTGACGATCCCGTTTGATAACACCTATGCCCGTTTGCCAAATGTGTTTTTTGCGCGGCAGACACCCGTTCCTGTGCGTGCGCCGCAGATGATAGCGTTTAACGATGATTTGGCGAAGTTGCTGCAAATTGCCCCCGGCGATGTGCAGGACATGGCCGAGGCTTTTGCGGGCAATCGTCTGCCTGAGGGTGCCGAACCCATCGCGCAGCTGTATTCGGGGCACCAATTTGGACAGTACAACCCCCAGCTGGGAGATGGGCGCGCGGTGTTGCTGGGCGAGACTGTGGGCATCGATGGGGTGCGCCGGGATATACAGTTGAAAGGCTCGGGCCCTACGCCGTTTTCGCGCCGCGGCGATGGCCGGGCGTGGCTGGGTCCGGTTCTGCGTGAATATGTGGTATCCGAGGCGATGCACGCGCTGGGTATCCCGACCACGCGTGCTCTGGCGGCTGTGGAAACGGGCGAGACGGTGTTTCGCGAAGGTCCGATGCCGGGTGCGGTGTTGACGCGTGTGGCCAGCAGCCATCTGCGGGTAGGCACGTTTCAGGTCTTTGCCGCACGGGGGCAGTTGGACAGCTTGCGCCGACTGACGGAATACGCCATCGCGCGTCACTATCCCGAGGCTGAGGGGCCTATGGGACTGTTGCGGGCCGTGCGGGATGCGCAGGCCCGGTTGATCGCGCAGTGGATGAGCGTAGGATTCATTCACGGGGTGATGAACACTGACAATTGCTCGATCGCGGGCGAGACGATTGATTACGGTCCTTGCGCGTTCATGGACACGTATCACCCCAACACGGTCTATAGTTCAATTGATCGCATGGGGCGCTATGCTTATTCCAGCCAGCCCGATATCGCAGTGTGGAATTTGGCGCAGTTGGCGACGGCCTTGATCCAACAGATGGACGACAAAGAGGCCGCTGTCGAAGAAGCGACCGAGATTGTCCACGCCATGCCGGAGTTGTTGCAAGACAATTGGTTGACTCGTTTCCGGGCCAAGCTTGGATTGACGCGCGCTGAGGTCGGCGATCTTGAATTGATCACCGACCTTCTGAAACGCATGGCCGAAGGGCAGGCGGATTTCACCAACACGTTTCGGGCGCTGGGTAGTGATTCTGTTCGGGATCAGTTCCTGGACCCTGCGACCTGTGATAGTTGGGCCGAAGGCTGGCGCGGACGGATTGCCCGTGAATCGGACCCGCAGGAGGTGATGGCCGCCGCAAACCCGGCGTTTATTCCGCGCAACCACCGTGTCGAACAGATGATTCAGGCGGCGGTGCAGGGGGACTATGCGCCGTTCCATCGACTGAATGCCGTCTTCGCTCGGCCCTATGTTGATCAGGATGGTGCCGCAGACCTAAAACGGCCACCGGCCAAGAACGAAGTGGTGCACGCAACCTTTTGTGGGACGTAACCCACAGGGTGGCGTTACTTTCGAACAATCTCCAACACTGCGGCGCTGACGATCAGCGTGGCGCCCAGAAACTCGCGCAGACCAAAGGGTTCTCCGGACAGCACGGCGGCAGAGGCGATGCCGACGACCACTTCGCTCATAAGCAACAGGCCAACCCGTGACGGGGAAAGCTTCGTCGCAGGCCAGATCGTCATGTAGACCATGGGCAGGATGTAGAATACCGACAGAAGAACCAGCAGAAGAACCCGGATCGTCTCATTTGGTGCGATGGAGGGTAGGGCCTGCTCAGGTAGTACAAGGAGGCTGAGCAAGGACAGAATCAGCGCGCCGAAAACAAAGGCAAAGACCTGCCCTGAAATCGAGATACGGCTGGCACGGTACAGGCCCAGCGTGCCCAAGGCCCAGCACATACCTGAGGCTAGCGCCAGCCAGTCGCCTATGTTCTGAGGCCAGGGCACAAAACCCGAACCACCCAGAACAACGAACAGCCCTCCCAACCCGCAGAAAAGACCTGCCAAGCGCATAAGGCTGAGACGCTCACCCAGAAACATAACGCCCAACAGCGTTCCCCAAATCGGGGTGAGGTAGAATAGCAGGATCGACCGCACAACCTCGGTATAAACAAGGCTGATGGAATATAAGCTGAACGCGGCCCCCGTGAACATGCCGCTGAGCATCAGGTTACGCCATTCCCGAACAAGTGTGTGTCGGTCGGTCCCTATCAAGGGGGCCAGAGCCATCAGGGCCGCACAATACATGGCAATCCCAGGCCAGGGGCCGGTCAATCCTTGATCGAGAAAGAACCGAACCGGGATCCAATAGAGTCCCCATAGCGCGCCGCCCATGACCAGAACCAGGCTGGCGCGGGTGCTGTTGTTCGGCTGTGTCTGATGCAGTTCCATTCAGCCCCTTGTGTCGCAGCGGTGTGGCCGTTCCACCGCAACCGGATAGAGCAGGGGGTCCAAAGGAACAATCCTTTGGTGATCGGTTGCACGTCGTTTGCCATTAAATCGTGCAATATGCGTTGTTTCCGTGCGAGGTTTTCGTTCGGTAACAGAACTGAGGGGTTGCGCACCGCGCCAGACGTGGCACTTTGGGCGCCAGCCCATTGGTCAAGTCCTTATGAAACCATCTTCAACCCTACGTATCGCCAGCTACAACATTCAAAAATGCCTCGGGCTGGATCTTCGGCGTCAACCGCAGCGTATACTGCAGGTCATTGAACACATGCAGGCCGACGTCGTTGTGTTGCAAGAGGCGGACAAACGCCTGCCGCCCCGCCCGGCGGCCCTTCCGCATTTCATGCTGGACGAAGCCGGTTGGCAGATCGTCGATCTGGGCGGGGCCGGAAGCCTTGGGTGGCACGGTAATGCGGTCATCTGGCGCGGGGATGGTATTTCAGTCCGGCAGACAGGCCATCATGAGTTGCCGGGGCTGGAGCCTCGCGGGGCGGTCCGGGTCGAGTTCGATACCCAAATCGGGCCACTGCGGGTGATGGGGATGCATCTGGGGCTGTTGCCTGCATCCCGACGGCAGCAGATTTCGCATATCCGGCGCTGTGATGATGATCTGCACGAGATGCCAACCGTCTGGGCCGGAGATTTCAACGAATGGTCGCGGCAGCCGGTTCTGGACCATCTGGCCCCCGAGATGCGCTTTCTACCGCCCCGGCCCAGCTTTCCCGCAGCTCAACCGCTTGGCGCGCTGGACCGGATCGCGCTGGGCGCGGGGGTAAAGGCCACCGCGCATGGGGTTCACAACGCGCGCCCGGCGCATATCGCATCGGATCACCTGCCTGTGTGGGCCGATCTGACACGTGCCGCGTAAGATCAGCGGAAAAGCAGAAATCGCTGTAGCGCAAACTGCGCAGACATACTAAGACAGATACCCGAGCAAGTCTGAGGGGCATCATGTCGGATACGATTATTGGGCGTTGTGAGGCCAAAGGCCTGCGCATGACCGGTCAAAGAAGGATCATCGCGCAGGTGCTAGAGCAAAGCGACGACCATCCGGATGTCGAAGAACTCTATTCACGTGCCTCTGCTGTCGACAAAGGCATCTCGATCGCGACGGTCTACCGGACAGTCAAGCTGTTCGAAGAAGCCGGGATTCTGGAACGTCTGGAATTTGGCGATGGCCGCGCACGGTATGAGGATGCCGAGCGTGATCACCATGACCACCTGATCGATATGCAATCGGGTGAGGTTATCGAATTCGTCGACCCCGAGATCGAAGCCCTTCAGGAAAAAATCGCGGCAAAGCTGGGGTATAAGCTGAAAGGCCATCGGCTGGAGCTGTATGGCGTACCGCTGGAACAGGACTGATCCATCACAAAACGCGATTGTTCCCCTCACGTTAATTCATAAGCAGTGACGGGAATTACCTTGCCAGATGACGTTGGTTGAGGTTGTTGTGCGAACAGGCACCCGAAGTGCCCTTTTCCTGTGGACGCGCAAATGAACAACATAAACGGCATTCTGCTGCTCATCGGGTCGATGGCGGCCTTTGCACTTGAGGACATGTTCATCAAGGTTCTGTCGGTTTCTGTACCGACAGGACAGATCATGGTGTTCCTCGGTCTGGTGTGTGCGCTTGTCTTTGCGTGCCTGTCGGTGGTCACGCGCAAACGCATCTTTGATCCGGTGGCGTGGAGCCTGCTGCCGATGGTGCGGGCGATAACCGAAGGGATCGGGGCGGTGACCTTTGTTACGGCGCTGTCCCTGATCGACCTGTCCACGGTCGCCGCTGTGTTTCAGGCCATGCCGCTTGCTGTCACCATGGGGGCGGCCCTGTTTTTGGGCGAACAAGTTGGCTGGCGGCGCTGGAGCGCTATTGGCGTTGGTTTTATCGGCGTTTTGATGATTATCCGCCCCGGTTTGGACGGGTTTCAGCCAGAGTCCCTGTTTGTGGTTTTGACCGTTATTGCGATTGCCGCGCGCGATCTGATCACGCGCAAGCTGGATGTGCGGGTGGCCTCGACGGTTGTGGCAATGCAAGCTTACGTCGCGGTGGCGTTGGCCGGGGGGCTGTTGATGGCAGTTTCCGGCGAGTCTTTTGTACCGCTTCAGGACGGGCAATCCCTGCCGTATCTGGGGGCCATAGGGTTTGGTGTGATTGGATATTACGGCATTGTCACCGCGATGCGGGTCGGCGAAGCCTCGGCCCTGATGCCGTTCCGGTATACACGTCTGGTGTTTTCGATCCTCGCTGGGATGCTGATGTTTGGTGAGCGGCCAGATGCGCTTACAATGGCAGGTGCAACCCTTATCATCGGGTCCGGTCTTTACACCTTTGTCCGCGAAAGGCGCCTGGCCCGCGAACTGTCCCTGGCCTGACCCTGTTGGCGCAAACAGTAAGCTGTTAGCCCTAAAGGTCCGGAAATATGCGTGTTAGCGATAACGGAGGCGGTTTACTTTTGGGTGGTTGCTGCTATGACGCGTGCAACCGACTGCAGCCATAGGAACGGGCCTCATGAGCACCATTATCGACATCCACGCACGCGAAATTCTGGACAGCCGGGGCAACCCGACGGTCGAAGTCGACGTGATTCTGGAAGACGGCACTATGGGCCGCGCGGCGGTTCCGTCGGGCGCATCCACAGGCGCGCATGAGGCCGTTGAAAAGCGTGACGGCGACAAGGCGCGTTACATGGGCAAGGGCGTTCTGGAAGCCGTTGCAGCCGTGAACGGCGAGATCGCCGAAGAACTGGTTGGCTTTGACGCGACCGAACAGGTGGCCATCGATCAGGCGATGATCGAGCTGGACGGAACCGAGAACAAGGGCCGTCTGGGTGCAAATGCCATTCTGGGTGTTTCGCTGGCGACGGCCAAGGCGGCGGCGGATTTCACCACGCAGCCGCTGTATCGCTATGTCGGCGGCACCTCGGCCCGCGTTCTGCCGGTTCCGATGATGAACATCATCAACGGGGGCGAGCATGCCGACAATCCGATCGACATTCAGGAATTCATGATCATGCCGACCTCGGCCGCGAATATCCGCGAGGCCGTGCGCATGGGGTCCGAAGTGTTCCATACACTCAAGAAGGAACTGTCGGCAGCCGGTTTGGCCACTGGTGTAGGGGATGAGGGTGGTTTCGCCCCCAACATCGCCAGCACGCGTGAAGCGCTGGATTTCATCCTGAAGTCCATCGAAAAGGCAGGGTACAAACCGGGTGAGGAAATCCACCTGGCGCTGGATTGCGCGGCGACCGAATATTTCAAAGACGGCAAGTACGTTTTGGCGGGTGAGGGCACGACCCTGACCTCGGAAGAAAACGCTGCCTATCTGGCAGCGCTGGTCAATGACTATCCGATTATCTCGATCGAGGACGGCATGTCCGAAGATGACTGGGACGGTTGGAAAGCCCTGACCGACGCCATCGGGGACAAGGTGCAGCTGGTGGGGGACGACCTGTTTGTGACCAACCCCGCGCGTCTGGCCGAAGGGATCGAACGCGGCTGTGCCAACTCGATGCTGGTCAAGGTAAACCAGATTGGTTCGCTGACGGAAACCCTGCGTGCCGTCGACATGGCGCACCGCGCGCGTTACACCAACGTAATGTCCCACCGCTCGGGCGAAACCGAAGATGCCACCATCGCCGATCTGGCTGTGGCGACGAATTGTGGCCAGATCAAAACCGGATCGCTGGCGCGGTCGGACCGCTTGGCCAAATACAACCAGCTGATCCGTATCGAGGAATCGCTGGGCGAGGTCGCGGAATATGCGGGCGCGTCGATCCTTCGCAAATAAAGCATCTGGTGCTAGGCTGACACTCGGACATGATCCGGGGGCCACATCTTGCTAAACATCATCGAACCAGAAACGCCGGACCAGCTGAACGCGGTTCGGCGTTTGTGTTGGGATTACAGGGATTTCCTGCTGACCCTGGATGAGCAATCTGTTCAGATCGTTCAGACCTTTTATCCAAGGGAAAAATACGCCCGTTTGATGGACGCCATCGAGGTGGATCACGCGCCACCAAGCGGTGGGATCAAGTTGGCTGTTGTGGGTGACGAACCGATTGGTTGCGGCATGTTTCACACAATCGCTCCGGGCGTGGCCGAGATAAAGCGGGTGTTTGTGACGGATGCAGCAAGAGGCACTGGCGCGGGCCGTGCAATTATGCTGTCGCTGATCGAAACCTGCAGGGATCTTGGCTTTGACCATATCCGAATGGATACCGGAAAACCGCTGGAAGCTGCGACTCGGTTATACCTGTCTTTGGGGTTTCAACTGCGTGATGCATACTCTGAGATTCCAGAAATCGCACGGGACCACCTGCTTTTTTTTGAGATGTTTCTTACTAAATTCAATAAATCAAAAAATACTGATAATTGAATTTAATCAATGATTTATTGTCCCTAATCACTTTGACTGGACCACAAATTTCGTACTTTAAGTAAATTATGTGTGAACTTGTTACTAACAGGGCTCACACTGAATGCCGTAGTCTCATTTCATCGCAGAAAGGGGACTACGATGTCTGTATCAAAATTCCTTCTGATAATCACCGCAGCGTCCATTACAGTTCTGTCCGCATGTGCGGGCCCGGGCACCTATCCACTTACAGGGGAGGAAGTATCGACGAATGATCCGGTTCAGGACATGAACCCGGCCAATATTTTCCGGGGCGAGTCGCGTTAAAGCACCTTGCTCATCAGCATGTGCTTGTCTCGGGGCCTGAACCCGGTACGCAGGTACAATTTCTGAGCGGCCTCATTGGTGCGGTCGACTTCCAGGTGAAGTGCCGTCAATCCAGCTCCAGCCAGAGCTTTGGGCAGATCCAGCAAAACCTCGGTCGCGATGCCGCGGCCGCGAACGGCGGGACGGATATAGATTTCGTCCACGAAGCCGTCCATGCCACCAAATTCGACGGACCAGCCGAAGGTCAGGATGATATAGCCCAACGGCGCTCGTCCCGGTCCGATCAGATAGACGCAGCCGTGGGGGATGCCTTCCAGCAAAGGGACCAGCGCGTTTCTGGTCTTATCTGCATCCTGTTCGATCCGTGCTTCGACATGAAACGCAGTAACCAGCGCCATCAGGCGGTCAAGATCTTCGGGGCGCGCGAGGCGCAGGGCGGCGCTCATAGTCGGGCCAGCCTTTCTGTCAGTAGGGCAAAGAAACCGTCCGCGTCGAGATCGCCGATAAACAGCGCGTTAGGTGCGCGGTTGGTGACGCCCCACCAATCGGCTACGGTCATGCCCATGGTCAGTTCCGACAGGGTCTCAACCTCGACATTCACGTGACGGCCCGAGAACAACTCAGGCTGGATCAGGTAAGCGGTCACGCAGGGGTCATGCAGAGGGGCACCAGCGCTGCCGTATTTTTCCTTGTCGAAGCGTTCAAAGAAGTCGGTCATTTCCGCCACTGCGATGCCGACACTGTTTCCCAACGCACGGAACGCATCGTTGCGGGGTTTGGTAACAAGCGCCTTGTGTGTGACATCCAGCGGCATGACCACGATGGGCCTGCCGGATCTGAAAACGATATCAGCAGCTTCGGGGTCGACGTGGATGTTGAATTCGGCTGTGGGGGTGATGTTGCCCACTTCGAAATAAGCACCACCCATCAATACGATTTCCTGCACCCGATCGACGATGTCAGGGGCCTTGCGGAACGCCATTGCGATATTGGTCAGCGGTCCCAACGGGCAAAGGGTCACGGTGCCCGGAGCCTGGGCGCGCAGGGTTTGAATGATAAAGTCCACCGCGTGCCCGTCAGCCAGCGGCATCTGCGGGTCGGGCAGGTCCGGTCCGTCCAGCCCGGTCTTTCCATGCACATGTTCCGCTGTGACCAGACTGCGGATCAGCGGGCGGTCGCAGCCCGCATAGACCGGAATATCGGTCCGGCCTGCCAGTTCGCAGACGATGCGCGCGTTCTTGGCGGTCAGTGACAGCGGCACATTCCCGGCGACGGCCGTGATGCCCAGAACCTCGATCTCATCCGGGCTGGCCAGGGCCAAAAGGATGGCGACGGCGTCGTCCTGTCCGGGATCGGTGTCAATAATGATTTTGCGGGGCATGGTCTTCTCCGGGCGGCGTAAGGGTGGGACACTCGCAAGTGTCGCGCAACTTGTCTAGCCGATTTACAGATCGGCCGCGGCATCCACCGGCGGGAGTTTGCCGTTGGCGCGATGCTCCTCGGTTTTAACCTCATCCCAGAGCGCATCCATCTCAGCAAGATCGCTTTGCGCAGGGGTCTTGCCCCGCTCGGCCAGCCGGGCCTCGACCTGTTCAAAGCGGCGGGTGAACTTGGCATTGGTGCGGCGCAGGGCGGCTTCGGGCTCGATGCCCAGATGGCGACCCAGATTGACCATCACAAACAGCAGATCACCGAATTCGTCCTCAAGCGCGTCGGCGTCCATCTTGTCCCGCGCTTCCTCCAGTTCTGCCGCTTCTTCGGTGATCTTGGCCAGCACATGACTGGCATCGGGCCAGTCAAAGCCCACGCGGGCGGCTCGTTTTTGCAGTTTGTGCGCGCGCAGCAGGGCAGGAAGGTTCGCCGCGACACCGTCCAGCGCGCCTTTCTGTTCCTTGCCTGCGCGCTCGGCGGCCTTGATCGCTTCCCAGTCTCTGGTCTGCTGATCGGCTGATTTATCGCGGGATTCGTCGCCAAATACGTGGGGATGACGGCTGACCATCTTGTCCGACATGGTACGGACCACGTCCTGAAAGGTGAAATGCCCTGCTTCTTCTGCCATTTGCGCGTGAAAGACGGATTGGAACAGCAGGTCGCCCAGTTCCCCCTTCAACTCATCATAGGCCTTGCGTTCGATCGCATCGGCGACCTCATACGCCTCTTCGATGGTGTAGGGGGCTATGGTGGCGAAATCCTGTTCGACATCCCAAGGGCAGCCGGTTTGCGGGTCGCGCAGGCGGCGCATGATTTCCAGCAGGCGCTCGATCCCGGCGTCGCTGTCATGGATCAGAGGATTTTCGGCCATTGCGAACCCTTTCGTTCCGGTGTCAGATGCATCCATTCCGCAGTCAGGATCAGGAGTCCACCCCAGATGCCCGTCGTCAACCGAATTGCCGATTTTTCAGCCGATATGGCCAAGTGGCGCCAGCACTTGCACACGATCCCTGAACTGGAGTTCGAGTGCTATGAGACAGCCGCATTCGTTGCCGAGCGTCTGCGCGAATTCGGGGTGGATGAGCTGCATGAAGGTATCGCCAAGACCGGAATGATTGCGATCATCAACGGGCAGGGGGATGGGCCGACCATCGGCCTGCGTGCCGACATGGATGCCTTGCCGATATCGGAAGAAACGGGTGTCGATTATGCCTCGACAAATCCGGGCAAGATGCACGCGTGCGGTCATGACGGTCACACCACGATGCTGCTGGGTGCGGCGCGCTATCTGGCCGAAACGCGAAACTTCGCGGGTCGCGTGGCGCTGATCTTTCAGCCTGCCGAGGAAGAAGGTGGCGGCGCAGGCGTGATGGTTGAAGAGGGGATCATGGACCGGTTCGACATTTCTCAGGTCTATGGAATACACAACGATCCTGGAAATCCGGAAGGCGCCTTCTATACCACGCCGGGCCCGATCATGGCGGCGGTGGATTCGTTCGAGATTCATATACAGGGTGTCGGGGGGCACGGGGCGATGCCCCATCAGACCAAAGATCCCGTTATGGCAGCCTGCGGCATTGCACAGGCGATCCAGACAATTGTCAGCCGAAACCACTATGCCGTGGATGATCTGGTCGTCTCGGTCACACAGATCCACGCGGGAACGGTTAACAACGTGATCCCGGACACTGCTTATTTGAACGGCACTGTGCGCACCTTTGACCCATCTGTTCAGAAGATGGTGATGGAGCGGATGGCGCAGATCGTTCAGGGGCAGGCGACGTCATACGGGGTAGAGGCGCGGCTGGATTATCAGGTAGGTTATCCGGCCACGATCAATGATGTTGAAAAAACCGCTTTTGCCGCCGATGTCGCGCGCGAAGTGTCCGGACCCGACCGCGTGGTCGACACTATGGGGCGCGACATGGGGGCCGAGGATTTTTCATACATGCTGCAGGCGCGACCAGGGGCGTATCTGTTCCTGGGGCAGGGCGAAGGCGCAGGGCTGCATCATCCGAAATACAATTTCAACGACGATATCGCGCCGGTGGGGGCCTCGTTCTTCGCGCGGATCGTGGAAAAGGCGCAGCCGTTGGGCTGATGGGGTAGAGAAATGGCACTGGAAGACGCGAAAAATCAAGTGGATGAGGCGTTCACCAACCCGGACCTGAAGGGGTTGTCTTATGAGAACACTTTTGGTGGGGCGACCTCGTTCCTGCGGCGGCTATACACCAAAGACCTAAGCGGCGTGGATATTGCGGTGACGGGTGTGCCCTTTGATCAGGCTGTCACCAACCGCCCCGGCACCCGACTTGGCCCGCGCGCGATCCGCGAAGCCAGCGCGCTGCAATCGCCTGACGCGCCCTATGGATGGCCTTATGATCCGCTGAGCGAACTGGCGATCGTGGATTACGGCGATATGGCCTATGACTATGCCAATATCCCGGCCTTTCCCGATACGTTGACCGATCATATCCGTACTATTTTGGCGGCCGATGTGGCCTCGGTCACTCTGGGCGGCGACCACTATATCAGCTTCCCGATCCTGAAGGCCTATGCGGAAAAATACGGGCCCATGTCACTGCTGCAATTTGATGCGCATACAGACACTTGGGCCGATGATGACATGTCCCGTGTCGATCACGGAACGATGTTCTACAAGGCGGTGAAATCGGGGATTGTGGACCCGAAACGCTCTGTCCAGGTCGGCATTCGCACCCACAATGAGGACACGCTGGGCGTCAACATCATCGACGCGCGCGAGGTCTGTGAAACCGGCCCCGCCGCAGTTGCAAAGAAGATCAAGAGTATTCTGGGCGACAACCCCGTTTACCTGAGCTTTGACATCGACGGGCTGGACCCGGCTTTTGCGCCCGGCACAGGCACGCCGGTCTGGGGCGGGCTGAGTTCGATTCAGGCGCAGATTATCCTGCGCGACATTGCTGGGATCAATATCAAAGGCGGAGACGTGGTCGAGGTCTCTCCGCCCTTCGACACTTCGGGCGCGACGGCGATTGCCGGGGCCCATGTCGCGACACAGATCATCTGTTTGCTGGGATGGGATAAGCTGGCAAAGACAAAAGAGTAAACCGATTGGGGCACACGTTAACTTCTGGTTAGCCATACCTCCGGTATGTGCTGGAAGACGTGATTTAAAAGGATGGGGCGGCACGCGCATGACTGAATTCAATCAACCGATCAGCGGCAATGATCTGGCGCGATTTTCGGGGCCGAACACATTTATGCGCCTCCCGCAGGCCGCGTCATTGGCGGGGCTGGACGTGGCGGTACTTGGGATTCCGATGGATATCGGCACCTCGTGGCGCTCGGGCACACGGTTTGGCCCGAAACAGATCCGCAGTGAAAGCGCGATGATCCGACCTTATAACATGGCCACGTCAGCAGCCCCGTTCGATAGTTTGCAGATCGCCGATATTGGGGATCTTGCGATCAACACCTTCTCGCTGACCGACAGTCTGAGGATCATCAAGGAAAGCTACGATGCGATTCTGGCAAAGAATGTGATTCCGGTGGCAATGGGGGGTGATCATTCGATCACCTTGCCGATCCTGCGGGCCATTGCGGCAAAGCACGGGCCGGTGGCCCTGGTGCATGTGGATGCCCATGCGGATGTGAATGACGAGATGTTTGGTGAAAGGGAAACCCACGGCACCGTCTTTCGCCGTGCATACGAAGAGGGGCTGATCGTTCCCGACAAGACCTTTCAGATCGGCATTCGCGGCTCGGGTTATGCGGCCTCGGATTTTACCGAGGCCAAGGATTGGGGATTCCGCCAGTTCCCGGTCTGGGAATTGTGGCAGCAGAACCTGACCCAGATCGGGTCGCAGATCCGCAAGACGATCGGCGAGCATCCGGTCTATATCACTTACGATATCGACAGCCTGGATCCGGCATTTGCACCGGGCACCGGCACGCCAGAGATTGCCGGGCTAACGACACCACAAGCGCTGCAACTGATCCAAGCGTTGCAGGGTGTGAATGTGGTGGGCTGTGACCTGGTCGAGGTCTCGCCGCCCTATGATCCTTCGGGCAACACGGCGCTGACGGCGGCGAACCTGATCTATGAGATGCTGTGCATCCTGCCGGGGGTGACGTCGCGGTAATCCGGTTCGGAGCAACTTGTCCCGGCGTTTGATCCGCATAGTGTTTCTCCAAGAGGATAATGCGGGATGAAAAAGATGGTTCTTTGGGCAGTGTTCGCGCTTGTGATCGGGCTGGGTGTATATATCCGGCTCGCCCCGTCGGACCCCGCCCAATGGAACGTTGCGCCCGTCGCACCCGTGGATCAGGACCTGCCGGGAGGCGTGGTGCGGGTTGTCGAAACCGGTCCGGACGGATTGCATCGGCTTGACCAGATCATACGTGCCACGCCGCGCACTTCGATTCTGGCCGGGTCTGTGGACGCGGGCATGATCACCTATATCACTCGCACAAAGTGGATCGGCTTTCCCGACTACACCACGGTTCAACAGGACGGAAACACCCTGCGTATCAACAGTCGTCTGCGGTTCGGTCGCAAGGATTTCGGGGTCAACAAAGCTCGGGTTGATGGGTGGTTGGAGCAGATGTGACCGTTCCTCTGAGGTTTAAGACGCCTCGTCCTGAACGGCGTCACCAACAGGTTTACTCTGCAACCCCGATGACAGGCACCCTTCCTGAACTTCGCGCCACATGGGCACGTTCAGGGACATCTGACATTGCGCGGTGAACATGCGGCCATCGACCTGCAGGCAAATCATTTCGCCCAGTTCGATGCGCGACCCGGATGTGTCGGTGCAATAGCAATCGCGGGTCTTGCCGTCTGGGCCGATGTAATCGGCGAAAACCGGCGTGGATGTCAGCAGCATAACAAGCAAAATCCGTTTCATGACGGCAAGCTTAGCATGACGTTGCCCTTGACCAAAGCCCCCGGATGATAGACACCGCCGGGATGATCCCCGAAGAACGTCTTGAACAGATCACCCAGCGTTTTCAATACCTCGAAGCAGCCATGGCCGATGGCGCGTCGGGGGGCGATATTGCGACGCTGGCCAAGGAATATTCCGACCTCAAACCGGTGGTTGATCAGATCATGGCCTGGCGTCAGCTGGTCGCTGATCTGGCCGAGGCCGAGGCGATGCTGGCCGACCCGGACATGAAAGAGCTGGCCGAGGAAGAAATTCCTCAGTTACAGGCCGGCATTCCTGTGGCGGCACACGCGCTGCAACTGGCCTTGTTGCCAAAAGACGCGGCAGATGCGCGTCCGGCGATGTTGGAAATCCGCCCCGGAACCGGAGGGGATGAGGCCGCTTTGTTCGCAGGCGATCTGCTACGCATGTATCAGCGCTATGCCGAGGCGCGGGGTTGGAAGATTGAAATCATCGAGGAACAGGCATCGGATCTGGGCGGGATCAAAGAGGTCGTGGCCCATATCAAGGGCGATAATGTCTTCGCCCGGATGAAATACGAATCCGGCGTGCATCGGGTTCAGCGCGTACCGGAGACCGAAAGCGGTGGGCGGATTCATACTTCGGCTGCGACTGTGGCGGTTCTGCCCGAGGCCGAGGATGTGGACATCCAGATCGACGCAAATGACATTCGCATCGACACCATGCGCAGCTCGGGTGCGGGTGGGCAGCACGTGAACACCACCGACTCGGCGGTGCGGATTACGCACCTTCCCACTGGGTTGGTGGTCACGAGTTCCGAGAAATCCCAGCATCGCAACCGCGAGATCGCCATGCAGGTGCTGAAGACGCGGCTCTATGATCTGGAGCGGCAACGGATCGACAGCGAACGCTCGGCGGACCGGGCCAGTCAGGTGGGCTCGGGCGACCGCTCGGAACGTATTCGCACTTACAATTTCCCGCAGGGGCGCATGACCGATCACCGGATCAACCTGACACTTTATAAGCTGGATCAGGTGATGCAGGGCGATCTGGACGAGGTTATCGACGCGCTGACCGCTGACGATCAGGCGCGACTATTGGCCGAGATGGCGCAATGACGGGTCTGCAAACAGCGGCACAGGCCATGGTAGCGGCAACGGCACGTCTGCGGGCGGCTGGCGTGGACGATCCGGCACGGGATGCGCGCGTGCTTCTGGCCCATGCGGCGCGCATAGAGGCCAGTCGGGTGACGCTGATCGCGCCAGAAGAGTTGCAGCCCGAGATTGCCGAGCGCTATGACCAGTTGATCTCTCTACGCGCTATTCGGGTGCCAGTGTCACATTTGCTGGGCGAACGCGAGTTCTATGGGCGCAGATTTCGGGTAAGCCGAGATGTGCTGGACCCACGCCCCGAAACCGAAACCCTAATCGAAGCAGCCCTGAGCGCACCGTTTGATCACGTTCTGGACCTTGGCGTGGGTTCGGGTTGCATCCTGATCACGTTGTTGGCCGAACGCACCAGCGCCTCGGGTCTCGGGGTCGACGTGAGCGAGGCGGCTTGCCTGCAAGCCAGTGCCAATGCAGTTGAGCATAAGGTACAGGGGCGGGTTGAAATTGTACGCTCGGATTGGTTCGAGAACATTGATGGTCAATTCGATCTTATTGTTTCCAATCCACCCTATATCTCAGTGGATGAGATCGCAGAGCTGTCACCAGAGGTGAAAGAGCACGAACCGCGTATGGCTCTGACCGATGAAGGCGACGGGTTGGGGGCTTATCGGCGGATCGCCGCGTCGGCTCCTGACTTTCTGATGCCAGGCGGGCGGATTTTTGTGGAAATAGGCCCTACGCAGGCAAAAAAGGTTGGCGCTTTGTTCGACGCGGCAGGGCTTGTAGATGTCTGTGTGATCCCCGATCTGGACGGGCGCGACCGCGTGGTTGGCGCAAAAATGCCGGGTTGATCGGCAGGATTGCGACCAAAAAGCGCTGCCCCGACTAAAAAAGCTGGTGAAAACCCGAGATTCCTCTTGTCTGCGCGCTCAGGACATGTTTACTCAGGATTAGTCGGCGAGGTTGACGCTGTTGCAGCGCACCCCTGACGCCAAGCCCAAAATAGTCGAGATCCCGTCACGGCAAACGCCTCAGAGCAGTGCAAGACACGGGTGGTTCGACAGCGAATTGATAAGGCTGACGTAAAGAAAGATGAGATCTTCCAAATCCCGCTCGCGGGCCAAGAATAACCGCAATCGTCCTTCCGGCGGCAACGTCGTAAACCGTGTTTTTGACAGCTCGGGCCCCGAGGGCAAGGTGCGTGGCACGCCGCAGCAGATCATTGACAAATACAACCAGCTGGCCCGTGACGCGCAACTGTCCAATGACCGTGTGGCCGCCGAAAACTTTCAGCAGCACGCCGAGCATTACCTGCGTATGCTGAGTGAAGCGCAGCGCGAAATGGACGCCCGCCGGGAAGAGCAGGAGCGGCAGAACCGCGAACGCCAGGCAGAACGTGATCGCGAACGCGCTGAACGTCAGGAACGCGAAGCCGCCCGTCAGGCCGATCCGGCCGAGGTTCCACAGCCGGATGTGATGGATTTCGCACCCCCCGAGGCTGCGCCGGAAAGCGGCTTGGTTGAAACACCAGAAAGCAAAGGGGTCGAGACCCCGGCGCCTGAGAAAAAAGAAAAACCTGCGCGCAAACCACGGGCGCGTAAGCCCAAACCTGCGCCAGCTGCGGAAGATGCGCCCAAAACCGATGGGGACGCGCCGGAAGCGGCTGAATAAGCTAAGAAGCAGTTCGAACAAAAGCCCCGGTAGATCCGGGGCTTTTGTGTTTTCAGGTCTTTTGAACTTCGCGTGCCAATGCGCAGAATGCCTCAAGCGGGACCTGCTCGGCGCGTTCCGTGGGCTGGATACCGGCTGCCAGCAGGCGGTCTTCGATATCCGGGGCGACGCTTTTCAATGAGGCACGCAGCATCTTGCGGCGTTGATTGAAAGCGGCAGCGACGACCCGTGACAAGGTGGCTGCGTCAGCAGGATATCGGGGTTCGGGCAGGGCGGTCAGGTGAACCACGGCGCTTGAAACCTTGGGTGGTGGGGTGAAAGCTCCGGGCGGCAATGACATGGCGATGCGCGCCTCGGCCCGCCATTGGGCAAGGATGGCGAGACGGCCGAATGCTTTGCTGCCGGGTTGGGCGACGATGCGTTCGGCCACTTCGCGTTGGAACATCAGCGTCAGGCTTTGCCAGAAGGGCGGCCATTGAGGTGGGGTCAGCCAACGGACCAGCAGTTCGGTGCCCACGTTATAGGGCAGGTTGGCCGCGATGCGGACCGGCGGTGTCAGGTGGTCAAGCGGATTGATTTCCAGCGCGTCGCCGTTGATGACCTCAAGCCGCCCGGGATAGGCGGCGGAGATGTCGTTCAAGGCAGCGATGCAGCGTGTGTCCTTTTCCACCGCCACGACTTTGCGCGCGCCTTCGGACAACAGCCCACGGGTCAGGCCGCCGGGGCCAGGACCGATTTCAAGCACATCACATTCTGTGAGATCCCCGGCCTGACGGGCGATCTTGGCGGTCAGGTTGAGGTCCAGCAGGAAATTCTGACCCAGTGACTTGCGCGCCGAGAGCTGATGGGTTGCGATAACCTCGCGCAGAGGGGGGAGTGTGTCGATTGCGCTCATGATCCGATTACCGTGGCGCAGGCTGCAGGGGCAGCGCCAGAGATTTTTTGCCTCCGGCGGGGATATTTTCAGCCAGGTGAAGGATCAAGAGCTTTGTGCCATGCGTTGGGCGAGTTTCAGGGCCTCGATCAGGCTGGTGGGCGCGGCGATGCCTTTTCCCGCGATATCCAGTGCGGTGCCGTGATCCGGCGAGGTGCGAATGAAGGGCAGGCCGAGGGTCACGTTCACACCCCGGTCGAAGTCCAGCGTTTTGATCGGAATCAGCGCCTGATCGTGATACATCGCGATGGCCGCGTCATAGCGGGCGCGTGCGGCGGCATGGAACAGAGTGTCCGCTGGGTGAGGGCCCGTAAGGGTTGCACCATCCGAGTTCAGTTCAGCGATAAGCGAGGCAATCCAATCGCCTTCCTCGGCGCCCATTTTACCCCCTTCGCCCGCATGGGGGTTAAGACCCGCAATGGCGATACGCGGGGTGTCGATGCCGAACTGGTCGCGCAGGCCGCGCGCAGTGATCTCGATCGTGTCACGCAGAAGGTCCGGGGTCAGGGCCGCCGGAACTTGCGACAAGGCAATATGTATTGTGGCAGGCACGACGCGCAACTGGTCGCTTGCCAGCATCATGACAACCCGGCGGGTGCCAGAGAGGGCGGCGAGAAACTCGGTATGGCCGGGATAGCCGAACCCAGCGCCATCCATCAGGGCCTTTTTGTGGATGGGAGCCGTGCACAGTGCTGCGGCATCACCGGATTTTACCAGCTCGACACCCGTTTCGATAGCATCGATCACCGAGGGCGCATTGGCAGGGTCGGGCTGGCCGGGCACGTTGGGGGCCGGGAAATCCAGTTGCAGGACGGGCAGCGCCTTCTCACAGAGGGTAATAGCCTGCGACGGGTGTTCAATCTGCGCGACAGGCGTGTCGGCAGGCAGGTGGCTGGCGTCACCGATATAGAAGAAAGGGCAAGTGTCACGCAGTTCGGCCCAGGCTTTGGCGGCGATTTCCGGGCCGATCCCGGCCGGTTCACCACAGCTAAGCGCAATCGGGCGGGTCATTCCTGAATGATCACGGCATCAGCCCGCAGTTGTTCTACCAGGCTTTCGGCAAACGCTTGAAGGCGCTGCTGTGCCAAAGCATTGGCCACATCCGCGCGTGAGGTGTTTTCACCCAGATTGCGCGTACGGTTGCACAACATCAGGAACATCAGCGTCTGGCCGTTGTTGCGAGTCAGGTTTGTCGACACCTCGTTACGGTCCAGCTTGGCCAATTCGACCGCTACGTCGCGCGGGACTTCGGACGGGGCAGCGTCGATGCGTTCCAGTACCTCGGGGGGCTGATCCTTGGCGATACCATAAAGGTCATCGCAGGTGTCGATCTCTTCCTTGAGACGTGCGGCCTGTGACAAGGCATCAGAACTGCGCCCGCCGGAAATATAGTAGATCGCGTAGTCCAGTTTTGAGATTGGCGCCGCAGAGGTCGCAACCTCGCGCAATCCGCGCATCTGAAACAGGGCAACGGCGTTGGGAAGCGTGATGGGTTGGGTAATTTGGCTGGTCTTCAGGCCCAGAATGACCGGTTGAAGGGCCGGAGGCAGGTCGGTGATGTTCAGCCAATCCAGGCGCCCACCTTGGTCGCGTGTGGCCGCAGCGGAATACTGTGCCGCAGCGGCTGAAAACGCATCCTGACCTTCCAGGTTCGAGATTTCCTGAGCCAGAAGTTCCGTCTGTGCAAGGGTTTGCTGGTTTACCGGAATGATGATCTCGGACAACAGCACCTGCAAACCACCACCGCCGGACTGTCCCAGGGCGCGGTCGATCTCGTCTTCGGTCGGGCGCGCCTGCGACAGGTAGCGAGAGCTGATGTAATCGCGCCAGGCCAGCTGATCCGCCACATAATCGCGAACGGTTTCCTTATCCACACCAGCGTCGCCCAAGAGCGACAGGAATTGCTCCGAAGACAACTGCCCACGCGCCGCAAATTCGTCGATGCCCAACTGAACGGCTTCGGAGGTTGCTTCGACCCCGGCTTCGCGCATCACCTGCTGGCGCAGTTTTGCGTCGATCAAGGCGTCCCGGACATCTGCTTCGCTGCCACCGGGCAGGCCCAGAACATTCAGGAATTGCAGACGCTGTTCCAGCTCGTACCAGGTGACAATGTCCTGATTGACGCGGATCGCCGGGGAAAACAGGCTTTGTGCCCCGGCCTGCGAACCGGCAACAGCAAATACTGCGGCGGCCAGTACCGGCGCGACCGGTTTTAGCCAACCGGAACGAAGAAACCTGGAGAAACCTGATATCAACTGCATGTTCTCTTGTATGTCTTGCCACCGCCTTCGACGGAGTATCCTGTCAGAGACAGGGTAAAGCCGAATTCTGTCGAAGGCTCAATAGTGGATGTTGAAGTAAAGCGTCGACTTACGGACATGTTAACCTGAACACATTCGTTCCGGTACGTCACGCCCAGCCCCAGACGGATGGGTTCTGACTGGCCCAGATCATAGCGGGCTTCGGCATTTGTCAGCCAGTTCCGGTCCACCTGATACCGGCCCAGAAGCCAGATTTCCGAGATCTCGTCGACGATGTTTTCCGCCGGGTCCGGTTCCTGCCAGACATAGCTTCCCGAGAGCCCGGCGACCTCGTTCGCCCAGGCGCCGCGAAGTTCCGCTTTGACAAAGCTGAAATCGCTGTCGATCAGGCCACGCCCGCCCAACGACCAACCGTTGGCGGTTCTGATCTGCCCAGCCACCAGCAGATCCGACGTGGTACCTTGAAGCCCTGAGGTCAGCGTAAAGTTCGGATCGGCGTCGGCCCTGAACACCTGACCCACGGTGGCAAGAGCCTGCCAACCGCCCGCGCCATAACGGGCCCAGTTCAGCCCGATCACCCCGGTCGTCCCGTTTTCGCGCTGGTCTTCGGCCGGAAAACGGGACAGGGCCAGCAGGTTGCCCTGATCGAATTCCTGAAAGGTGCTTTCGTCATTTGGTACGTTGGTGTCGGACACATGCGTCCATCCGATCTGGGCGATCGGTTCCAGGAACTGAACCGCCCCAGATTGTTCGCGTCGGGTCATGGGATAGCGCAGTGTCAGTGCGGCCCTCGGGGTCGATCGGGTGATCTGCGAGGGGAAATTGCTGTCGTGCCGCACGTTGAACGTATCGACCGACGCCCCCAGTGTTGCATCCGCCCGCAGGCCCGAGGCAAAGGTCCAGCTGCGCAACCATTCAGCGTCGAACGTGGCGCGGGCAATATCTCGGCCTATGACATCGGCGTCGCTGGTCCGTTCATGGGCGTGGCTGACAAAGGCCAGTCGAACTTCGCCGCCCACCGTATTGGGAAAGAACCTTTTTTCGTAGTTCAGGTCAAATACGCGCGAGGGGATTTCATTCTGGTTTTCGCTGTCGCGCAGCGTCTTGTAGTGGATCAGGCTTGTCTTGAAGGCTGTATCACGTTTGATCCTCTCCAACGCGACTTCGCTGCGCAGACGGTCCAGATCCGGCAGACCATAGTCTACCAGATAGGCATCGTCCGAGGTGGTCTGAAGGTTGAACGTCAGTCGGAAGTCATTTTTGAGGTTGAACCAACCGTTGGCGAAAACGTAGCCACGATCCTGATCTGGCTGAACGTCATCGCGCGTATACGCGCCTTCTACCTGAATGCGACCGTTCACAAAGGCTTGACGATATCTATACCCCAACGTCGTCGTCTTGGACGAAAGGTAAGGCGTCAGCGTCAGGTCCTTGTGGTCCCCAAGCTTAAAGAAATACGGAACCTGCACCCCGGTCCCCAACTGCGAGGTGCTTCGGATCGAGGGCACCAGAAAGCCGGTCGCGCGGTCCAGGGTCGGATCGGGCAGGCGCAGATAAGGAAAGTAGAAAACCGGGTAGTCCCGTACGCGAAGCTGCGCGCCTTCGAAGTACAGCTGTCGTTCCAGTTTGTCATGGATGACGCGGCGGGCCCGAATCTGCCAAAGCGGCGGTTTGCCATTGGCACAGACATGGCACGACGTGGCCGAAACTTTGCTGAACTGCGTATAACGGCCCGCTGCCCGCTTTGCCTGAACCGAGGCGATCTGCACCTGCTGTTCAAAGACCATCCGCGCGCCGATCAGTAAACCGTTCTGAATGCCACTGTCGAGCTGTCCTGAATCCGCCAGCAGGGTGGTCTGACCGCCCTGGTCGATACGGATCGGGCCATCCAGCGTCAGCTCACCGGTTTCACGATCATAGATGATGCGTTGCGCAGAAAGCTTGATATCACCTTGAAAAGCCTCGACATTGCCTTCGGCCACCAGTTTGCGTTCTGGTGTGATGAATACCTTGTCGGCTACCAGCAGGGCGGGTTCTTTTTGCTCTTGCGCGCCTTGCTGCTGGGCCGGCGTAGACTGGGCCACAAGGATCGCTGGGACAGACAAGGCCAGCGCGCTGCTCAGCAAAAGGGGAACGATACGCCGCATCAGCCGTCCTCCGCATGAAGCAGCAGGCCGAGAGCGAGCAAAATGGCGGCAAAGGGCGGTGCCCAGGCAGCGATATAGGTGGGCAATTGTCCGTTTTCCCCAAGGATTTGCGCAAAGTTGCGGACGAAATATATGGAAAAGCCAAGCAGAACTGCCGTCAGAACAGCTATCCCGGTGCCACCGAAGCGGACGTGGCGCATGGTGAAGGCGGCCCCGATCAGCACCATCGAGACCAGAAAGAAAGGCCGGGCCAGCTGTACCTGAAGCCAGACCTCATATTGTTTGGTTGAAAAACCTGCCTCGCGCAGGTCCGCGATCAGTTGGGGCAGGTCATAGACTGAAACGGAATCCTGCTGCCCCAGCGTGTCCAGAATGCGCTGACGAGTCAGCGAAGTGGGCAGTTCCAGGCGTTCATGTTCGACCGCAGAGGCTTCGGGATTCTGCCCGTCCTGCATAGGCCAGATTTTGGCGTTGGACAGGATCCACCTGCCATCCTCCAGCTCGGCCCGGTCAGCGATGATTTGCTGGGTTGGTTTGCCGTCGCGGGCAAAGGTAATGACGGTCACATCGTCCAGTCCCAGCGTGTCGCCATTTGAAGTACCGCGCGCGTGGATCACGGCCTGACCGTTTTCTGCAGACTGGCGCAGCCACAGCCCCTCGCTGCTGATCGACAAGGCTGAACTGCCGTTGTTCTTGTAGGAATCGGACAACCGCTGGAACTCTTCCGAAGTGGCGGCGGCGATTGGGTTCAGCAGGGCGACGGCCAGCGTACCTATGGCCAGCGCCAGCAGCACAGGCGCGACCAGTGCGCGGATGCCCGAGCGGCCAATGGCGCGGGTCACCACCAGTTCCGAGGTACGCGCAAGCCCGACAAACAGC
The DNA here is from genome assembly GCF_059612325.1 of Ruegeria sp. CDSA021. NCBI lineage: Bacteria > Pseudomonadati > Pseudomonadota > Alphaproteobacteria > Rhodobacterales > Roseobacteraceae > Ruegeria > Ruegeria sp. CDSA021. Next base: position 4,383 of record NZ_JBXWQJ010000006.1, on the reverse strand, counting down.
GCAATGGTGGACAGGATGACCAACAGCGGAAGCATTTCGCTGATCGCGGCGGGTGTGTTCAGAAGCGTCAGGTGCAGCAATTGCCCAAACGACAGGTCGTAATCATCAAACCGGCGAATCTGTTCGATCAGATCGATGAGAATCATCAGGGTCAGAAAGATGCCGCCAATGACCAGAAAACTCTGCATGAACCGGCGGGCGAAATAGCGGTCGAGGATCACGGGCACGCCCCCGCTGGGCTTGCAGTACGGGCGATCAGGCCGATAGCGCGTACGCAGAATGTCATGCGCAACGGCGTATGCCTGCCCTTTCGTGCCACGTCTTTCTCCCCCGAGCCTGCCGGTTATTTTTGCGGGACCTTAATGCAATTGATGGGCGGGGAAAACTGCTATCTGGTCAAGTCGTGCAGCGCGGGCTAGGTCTTGGGGAACAGAATTTGAGGAGTTTGCAATGAGCAGTCTGGTACCGATCCGCTTTCAGGAGTTTGACTTGGATGCGATGGCGCAGGCCGAAGGGCAGGTGGCCATCATCATTCCATCTGATGGTAAGATGAACCCTGCGGCCCGTCGGGCCAACCGCCTGACGAAAGGTGCGGTAGCACGGCTGGTCGAAAGTGAGTCATTTGAGAAAGTAAAAACGGGCGACGTGATCTCGCTGGCATGGCCTTCCGGGATGGCGGCCGAGGCGCTGTACATTCTGGTGCTGCCGCGCCGTCCCGAGGCGGACGAGGCGCGCAAGGCCGGGGCGGCGCTGGCCAAGCGTGCGGACGGCAAGGACGTGCTTGTGATGGCCGGTAATCAAGCGCGCACCGAAGAGCTGGCTTTGGGCATCGCGTTGCGCAGTTATGACTTTGACGTGCACAAAAGCAAGGAAAGCGAAGGCACCGGAACCGTCACGATCAGCCATTTGAAACCTGACGAGGCTGAGGCGGAATTTGCGCCGCTTTATGCAATCGCGGATGGTGTGCGGATGACCCGCGATCTGACCAACGAGCCCGCAAATGTCTTGACCACCACAGACTTCGCCGATCGTCTGGTCGAGATGCAGGAGTTGGGTCTTGAGGTTGAAGTTCTGGACGAGGACAAACTGGCCGAGTTGGGGATGCGTACATTGCTGTGTGTCGGGCAGGGCTCGGACAGCCCCTCCAAGGTGGTCGTCATGCAATGGAAAGGCGGAGAGAACGGCGATGCGCCGCTGGCTTTGGTCGGAAAAGGTGTGGTTTTTGACACCGGGGGCATCTCGCTGAAACCTGCGGGCGGCATGGAAGAGATGACCATGGATATGGGCGGCGCAGGTGTCGTCGCCGGTACCATGCGCGCGCTGGCCAAGCGCAAAGCCAAGGCCAATGTCGTAGGTCTGGTTGGGTTGGTCGAGAACATGCCATCCGGCAATGCCACGCGCCCCGGCGATGTGGTCAAGTCGATGAAGGGCGACACGGTCGAGATCATCAACACCGATGCCGAGGGTCGTTTGGTTCTGTGTGACGTGATGTGGTACGCGCAGGAACGGTTCAAGCCCGTGGGCATGATCGATCTGGCGACCCTGACCGGTGCAATCATCATCGGGCTGGGGCATGAGAATGCGGGCGTGTTTTCGAACAACGATACGTTCTGTGATGCTTTCCTGAAATCGGCCAAGGCCGAGGATGAAGGCGCGTGGCGGATGCCGTTGGGCGATGCTTATGACAAGATGCTGAAATCGCGCATCGCGGATATGAAGAACGTGGGTGGTCGGCCTGCGGGTTCGATTACCGCCGCGCAGTTTCTTCAACGGTTCGTCAAAGAAGAGACCCCCTGGATTCACCTGGACATCGCGGGTGTGGCTTCGGTGTCGTCCGAGACATCTTATGCGCCCAAAGGCGCCACCGGCTGGGGCGTGCGCGCGCTGAGCCGGTTTGTGCAGGACAATTTCGAGTAAGCAGATGGGCGCTGTCTATTTCTACCACCTGACCCGCCAACCGCTGGAGCACACCTTGCCGGTGCTGCTGGACAAGGCACGGCTGGCCGGGTGGAAGATCGCCGTGCGGGGCACTGACCCTGCGCGGTTGGACTGGCTGGATGAGAGACTGTGGCTGGGGTCCGAAGACGGGTTCCTGCCGCATGGCCGCGACGGTGGCCCCCATGACGCTGACCAGCCCATACTGTTGACCACTGGCTCTGACGCTGCCAATGGCGCGACTTGTGTGATGATCGTGGATGGCGCGCTGGTTGAGGCGGAGGAAGTCGCCACGCTGGAGCGGGTGTGCATTCTGTTCGATGGCAATGACGACATGGCCGTTCAGCACGCGCGCGGGCAGTGGAAAGCGCTGACCGCTGCAAGATGTGCGGCACAATACTGGTCGGAAGTATCCGGGCGGTGGGAAAAGAAGGCCGAAGCCTGACGGGCAACGCCATTTTCAGGAGAGTTGATGATGCAGATGAAGCCCTTGGGCCGTACCGGAATTATGGTGAGCGACCTGTGCCTTGGGACAATGACCTTCGGCACTCAGACATCCCAGGCGGATGCGCACAGACAGATGGACATGGCTTTGGAAGCCGGGATCAACTTTGTGGATGCAGCCGAGATGTATCCGGTGAACCCGGTCTCGAAAGAAACGATCGGGCGCACCGAAGAAATTCTGGGCAACTGGAACGCGGCCAATGCAGCGCGGCGGGGGGACTACATTCTGGCGACCAAGCATTCCGGCGAGGGGTTGTCCTATGTGCGTGATGGTGCGCCGATAACAGGCAAGACGATCCCCGAAGCGATTGAAGGGTCGCTGAAGCGGTTGCAGACCGAGTGCATCGATCTCTATCAGTTCCATTGGCCGAACCGCGGCAGCTACATGTTCCGTCAGAACTGGGACTTTGCTCCATCCGGGCACAATACAGACGACGTTCTGGAGAATATGCAGGACTGTCTGGAGGCGCTGCAGGCACAGGTCGACAAAGGCAACATTCGAGCGTTTGGTTTGTCCAACGAAAGCGCCTGGGGCACGGCGCAATGGGTGCGTTTGGCCGAAAAGGCGGGAGCGCCGCGCGTGGCGTCGGTTCAGAACGAATATTCGCTGCTCTGCCGTCTGTTTGACACGGACATGGCCGAACTGTGTGTGCATGAAGATGTCGGCCTTATGGCGTTCTCGCCTTTGGGCACAGGGCTGCTGACAGGCAAGTATCAGCGTGGGGCGGTGCCCGACGGCTCGCGTATGTCGCTTTCGCCTGAATTGGGTGGGCGCAAGTCTGATCGGGTGTTTGATGCGGTCGCAGCCTATCTGGAAGTGGCCGCGCGACATGGATTGGATCCGACGCATATGGCCTTGGCCTGGTGTCGCACGCGGCCATTCATGATGTCGTCCATTTTTGGTGCGACCACGGTTGAGCAACTTGAACACGTTTTGGCCGACGCGGATTTGACGTTGTCAAAGGAAGTGCTGGCTGAGCTGGATGCAGCCCACAAGGCGCATCCGATGCCGTACTGAGGGAAGGGGGCGCTGCCAAGCCGTTGATCGCACTTTTTTCTCGGCAACACCTCGCCTTGTCAGTTTTGGTCAAAAACTTTGGCGCTCTCGTACATTACTCAGCATTAAGGCAAAAAATGCGCTATCAAGCGGTTGCTATTCAGGACATTTAAACGGCCCTGACCGCCCCTTGCCCTCATTTGCTTTTGCTGCGTTTGCAAACCTTTGCAACAGAGCACTTCCGCTATGCGCTCGGTGCAAACGTTCGTGCAAATATCGTGAACGACAGCGATGCGGGCATACTGACTTACACGCGCAAAGGGTCAGGCCTTCATTGTCCAACTCAATACCAGATCTCATTTAATGACCCGCTTAGCAAATAAATGCCTCCTGGCAACGCCACTCACCGCGCCGCCAGGAGGTAACCAGACATATCTGGCAGATGCGAGAGCAACAGAGGTAATTCAAACTTGCCACGCATTCGAATACTTGAATCAAAATTACAACAATTCAAGGTTTTTTGCGCGCGAAAAAATATAAATTATCGCGTGCTGGATGTGTAAAAAGTATTTGAGCTTACATCCTGTCTTTTAAGACAGGGTCGCGTCGATCAAGTAGTCGGTTACGAATTTGGACAATAGTGGCGTCACTCAGTGTCAATACCAGCCTGGTTGCCCCCGTGCCTAACCGCACTTCCCAGATAGTCTGGGCAGTCCCATGACCAGACTATGGCCCGCGTTGTCCATCATCCCAGAAAAAGGCAGCGCGGGCACTTATTTCGTCACCTTATATTGCCCCGTTTTTAACAAGCAACTGCTTCGGGATCTTGCCGGTCATCTGACGCAAATTGCCAGGAATTTAGCATTGACTGGCCGTTTTTGTTGAACCCGCGGCGAAGGTCCGCTTTAGACACTGCGAGCACCCCGATTAGCTGAGGCAACAACTAC